>CAIZIN010000109.1 GCA_903933085.1 uncultured bacterium | reverse complement strand
TTTGGGCGCCCCGCATTTTTGAATTCAACTAGATCTGGATTCTGGATAATTATTTCTGGGATGACATATAACACTAGGCCATTTCTTGTTTCCTAATTCACAGACTCATAAGAAAACAAAGTCAAACATAGTCGCGGGCTCACTCCTTGTTTTATGTCACTTGATTCCTCTCATGAAATCATCTCGACTCATCTCTTTTTTTCCTTCGGGGATTACTCTTGTGATGATAAAATCTCCATTTTCATATTTTGCATCCTTGACTACGACACGTATTTTTTTACCATCATTTTCTAAAAAGAAAAAGGCATTTGGCCAACCTGAGTAGGCTTTTACTTTTCTGAAATTTTCATAAGGGTTTGCTGCGAGGTCCAGAAGAGCATCTTGTTTTTCTATTTTAACGCAGTAGGTGGCCTTAGAATGATCTTGTTCAATTTCTTCGATTTCATCGGCTATCCATTTCGGCAGGACGTTTGCAAGTAATTCTCCCCCGATCTCTCCGAAAGTTTTTTCAAGCTCTTCTTTTTTTGGCCACTCAGGAACATTGTATTCTACCTGTGCCAATAGCGGTCCGTGATCCATTTCTTTATCTAGTCGCATGATGCTTACACCTGTTTTTTTAATATCTTTAAGTATTGCTGTTTCAATAGGGGAAGGTCCTCTTAATTTTGGCAATAGAGAAGGGTGAACATTTAAAGTTTTATATTTTGGAATGTTTAATAATACATCGGGAATTATTTTTCCATATGAAGCCACGATAAAAACATCTGAGTTTAAAGATGAGAGATTCCTAAAAAGTTCATCATTTTCTTTAAGTTTTTCTGGCTGTAATACAGGGATATTATTTTCCTCTGCCCATATTTTAGTGAGAGTTGGTTTTATTTCAAGTTTCCTGCCTTGTGGCTTGTCGGGGGTGCTTATAATAAGTGAGGGTAAAAAACCTTTAGATTTTAAGGAATCTAAAATGTAGACAGAAAATTCTGAGGTTCCCCAGAAAACGAATTTTATTGGCTCATGATTCATGATTCATGATTCAAGATTGTAGAATAATTCCTAAATCTTAAATCCTAAATCTTAAATCAGAGTTATTGTCTACTCTGGTGGCAAATCCTTTATTTGCTTTGCGTGATCAATAAATAAAATTCCATTCAAATGATCTGTTTCATGTTGAAATATTTGAGCTATAAGTCCACTTGCTCCTCGAGAAAACTTCTCACCATTTTCATTGTATGCCTCAACGGTTGCGCGAGTAGAGCGTTTTGTTTTTCCATAGAGATATCTCACTGAAAGACATCCTTCATCAACTAGTTTTCGGTCTTTTGATATCTTGGTTATGATCGGGTTTATATAGACCTCATCTGGATTACCTTTGGTCCTTTTTGAGATATCAGTTGCTTTACCTGAAACAACAAAGATTCTTAAAGGCACTGCTATTTGTGGTGCTGCAATTGCTACACCGTCATCTTGGGAAGCTAAAGCATTTTTCATATCAGAGAGTATTTTTTGAATTTTTGGAGTCAGAATATCTGAGACAGGCACTTCTTTTGCGATTTGTCTTAATACCGGATCATCTTTCTGTACGATTTTTGTTACCATTTATGGTTATTATGACATAAAACTGTTAAAAATGGAAATTTTAACAGAATTTTTAATTTCAAATTTTTAATTTTTAAATAATGCCTTAATGCATTAATTGATATAGAACAAAGAGCAAAGTGACTATATGTTTTGTCATCCTCGAGTATTCTCGGGGATCCAAATTCGCATTCTGAATTCATAAGATTGTTAACTCGTATTATTAAAGATTTTATAACTTTTCAAAAAGAGCCATAAAAATTTTTTCCTGAAATTTAGCGTACTTTTTACTTTCAATTGTTGTGACAAATTGTGATTCATAATCTATAATCGCAACTTTATTTCCATATATAATTTGTCCAAAATTATCATCTAAAAAGTCTAACTCATCTGGCAGCGTTTTAACTCTTGAACCCAACCTAACATTTTCTTTTGAAGATTTTTTATTAGTTATTATTAATCTTTCCAGCCCCTTTTTGTCTCTCTTTTCTCTGTAATCAACTGGAAGATATTTTTCTCTGTTAGATGCAGTTGTGGATGCATATCTATAATACTTTCCATCTTTTTTTAGAGTATTAACGATGTCTGAATAAGAATTTTGTATTGCTTTAAAACCTTTGCTGTATACAACTTCAGGCTTTTCACTTTTACCGACTTCATAATATGAATAGAGGTCTTCTATTTCTGATAAATAATTATTTTCGAGATTTTTAAATAGTCCTTCAAGTTTTTCTGGGGATTCAGCCAGAAACTGATGTCTTTTCCCTTTGGATGATTTTGTGACTAAACCCTTATCCATGAGAGATTCTAGTGATTTATATACTATCGGTCTGTGGGTTTGTGACCCATTTTCTATTTGGGTAGGGGAAGACACTCCATTTTTTAAAAGGTATGTATATATCTCTTTTTCGTGTTTATCTAGTCCTAAACTTTCTAATATTGTATTTTTCATATAAATGTAATTATTTATTACATAT
>CAIZIN010000108.1 GCA_903933085.1 uncultured bacterium | reverse complement strand
TACTTTCGTACTTTTCCAGTAGGGTTGTATTGAGTAGCACGAGTGGCGTTTGAGTAGCCCCCTGCCATTCGTGATGTTTTTTTTGTGATTGCACAAGCTTTGGCCATATGTGGGAGCTATGCTATCATATAACCCATATGGATGTCAATTTTATATTTTCAATAGTTATTCTTATTATGTCAGTTGTAGTTCATGAGGTTTCGCACGGATATGCTGCGGATGCTTTGGGTGACCCGACTCCTCGTTTGCAGGGGAGGCTCACTTTAAACCCTTTGAAACATTTAGACCTTTTCGGCTCGGTGCTTTTTCCTGCTTTAAGCTATATGGTGGGTGGTATTATTTTTGGTTGGGCAAAACCTGTGATGATAAATCCTTATAATCTAAAGGCTAGGAAGTGGGGAGAGGCTATTGTGGCTTTTGCTGGGCCTCTTTCAAATATTATATTGGCTGTGATTTTCTCAATGCTGATCCGTTTTGCTGGGCCGATGGGTCTTTCGCATGCTTTTGTGACTTTCTCGATGACAATAGTGGTAATGAACATTGTTTTGGCGATATTCAATCTTATTCCGATTCCTCCTCTAGATGGTTCAAAGATTTTGTTTGCTATTTTGCCAGCAAGATTTATGCATATTCGATTTAAGCTTGAACAGTATGGTTTTTTGATCGTTTTGATGTTTATTATCTTTATGGGGGCTTTGCTTAATCCGGTGATTGAGTTTGTTTTACGATTTTTGGTTGGATAAAATATTTTTGATTATGTAATTCTACTGTACCGGCCGGTACAGTAGAATTACATCTGAAAATACGGATGCGAGACTGGATTCCCGCCTCCGCGGGAATGACAGAGGGGGAGGCAAAAGAGCGGGTTTGGCTTCGCCAAACCCGCTCTTGACATATATAACCACAAGACGTAGTGTGTCGATAGAAAAGCTCTCCACTCCGGACTGCTCAAAAACAACAAACGCTCATTCGATATGAAATTTCTCGCACTTGCAGGATACATTTTGTTCTCTTTGAATAACGCTGTCGCTATTTTGTTTACTACTTTATTGTTTAAGCAGAATTCAAACTCCACATTATTGGATGCGATCATCATTGTCATTCTGGTCTGGGTTTCGTTTTGGTTCGGAACAATTTTTGTTTGGCCGGCTTCAGAAAGGGTTTGGAAGAAGGTAAATCAAGATCCGATAGCAATGTACTATATTGCTTTACTGACCCTAATCTGTCTTTGTGCATCACTATTCACTGCACTGGCAGGTGAAATACTGAATCAAATAGTTTTTGAATCAAAATGTATATGTGTGGCCATTGGTATTCAAACAATTCAATTTGCTATTTCTGGCCAGATTTCTGCTTGGAAACGGATGAAAGAATTGTTTAGGACAACCTGATTTTTATTATTTACCCCTCAAACCGCTTTGCGGAATGGTGGGGTTTTTCTTTATTGTATCGTTTTAGATTTAGGATTTTGAATTTAGGATTTGTTTCGGATTTCGCCTGCCCGGCCAGGGTGCTTCGGATTTGGATAAATAACATGGATTGCCGATCAGGTCGGCAATGACAGAAAGTGGGTGCTTGCATATTTTACAATTATATAGTAGATTAGTCGGTACTTTATGCCAACAGTAAACCAATTAGTAAAGCGCAGTAGAAACAAAACAAAACGTAAGTCAGCAGCGGTTGCACTTACACGAGGTTTTAATGTGCTCGAAAACAGACCATCATTTTACGTATCACCATTTAAAAGAGGTGTATGTACAAAAGTTACTACCAAAACTCCAAAGAAGCCTAACTCAGCTGTTCGAAAGATCGCTCGTGTTCGACTTACAAACGGAATGGAAGTTACTGCGTATATCCCAGGTGAAGGACACAACTTGCAAGAGCACTCAGTGGTTTTGCTTCGAGGTGGAAAAGTAAAGGATGTAGGTATTCGATATACAGTTGTTCGAGGAAAGCTTGATGCCGGAGGTGTTGAGAAACGCCGAAAGGGACGAAGTCAGTACGGAAACAAGAGACCGAAGAAAGCCAAATAGCTTGCAGAAGATTTAAGAAGTAAGATTCATGATTCAAGAATGATTCATAAATCATAAATCCTAAATCATAAATCTTGAATCAATTTAAAAACAAAGTGGAGTATTCGTTGAGAAAACGAAGAATAATATACACAAAGGGGTAAAACCCAAACACATAAAACCATGAGACACAAAGTAAAAAATCGAAATATAGTAAAACCTGAGCTTAAGTATAACAATGAGCATGTAGCTAAATTTATTAACTACGTGATGGAGTCTGGAAAGAAAAACACAGCCCGAACAATTGTTTACAAGGCCCTAGATGTTATTAAGGAGAAAGAAAAGGTAGATGATGCAATAATTATTTTCGAAGATGCTCTTCGAAACGCAGGTCCAACAGTAGAAGTTCGATCACGAAGAGTTGGTGGTGCAAACTACCAAGTTCCTCGAGAGGTTCGAGCAGAACGACGTCTTCAGCTTGCAATGCGATGGATTGTTGCAGCAAGTCGTGGAAAGAAAGGACGACCTATGCATGAAAAACTAGCCGATGAGCTAATTCTAGCTTCAAAGAATGAAGGTGAAGCAATTAGGAAGAAGGAAAATGTTCATAAGATGGCAGAGGCCAACAAAGCATTCGCCCATTTTGCTTGGTAATTTAAAAAAACAAAAAACAAAAACTGCTTTAGGGCAGTTTTTGTTTTGTATAAAAAAGCAACCGTATTAGGGTTGCTGAAATAAATAAACTATCGAAGCCTACTATGAAATTCGCTCCATTCCCTATGGACTGTATCATTGGAAGCGATTTGTACAGTTCGAAGTGCTAGCTCGTGTCGAGTTTGAAACACAAGCTTTTCTAAATTAGTTTTGGATGCAGAGCCTTGTTGCTCCGTGTTTTCTTTAGACAGGTCTTCATTTTCAGACGTACTTGTACTCATTCCGGTTGGATAATAACAAATATGTTTTTAAATGTATACTTTAAAAATATTTATAAAATTGT
>CAIZIN010000107.1 GCA_903933085.1 uncultured bacterium | reverse complement strand
TGTTATCTGAAATCATGGCAAATGGTTTGTCATTTAAAATATGGTCGCGCCAGTTTTCGATGATTTGAAATTTCGGTTCCAACCTCCACACGGCACAATAGGCACATTTATTTGGACAACCTCTGGAAGTAAATGTAAATGAATATTTATCACCTGTATTTGAAGCAGTATTTACACTTGTCAATGTAAAACTAATTTTAATTATATTAGGTGTGTCTGGACGAGATAAATTGGAAAAAGATAAAGCACTTACAACCACTTTATTATTAGTTAAAGCAACTGGCAATCCAACACCTTCCGTTATGTATAAAACTCCATCATTTTCAGAAAAGATAGTCGGATTAGTCATTGGCAAACCTGTCACAACATTTAGATTGAATGCTGTATTGGAAATTGTTGGACTATTCACATTGGTACCATTTCGAAGTACTTGAGTTATTGTCTTCATCACCTTTGACCCTTGATCATTTATTTCTAGAACCGTCTGGTTTCGAAGCCTTGTTTCAGAAATACCACTCAAAAATGAAACAACTCCAATTATGAATACAGAAAATATAGCAACATAGACTATTGTTTCTATCAGAGAAAAACCTTCTATATTTTTTTTATTTATATTTTTCCAATTAATGTTCTTCATTTTTTATAGTGGATTAAGCCCAACACCAAAGGCATGCTTGATTATATTTCCTGATGTACCAATACTATCAATTACCCCAGTTGCTCCAGAAGCTGGTATAAACTTACGATACCCAGCTCTTGAGAAGTCAGAAGTATTTGAACCATGATCATAATCCTCAGTCCAACCTCCGCCTTGAGTAAGTGGATTCGCAAATGTTCTAACTGTTGTATTGTAAATACTTGGGAACATAAGAACTGTGGTGCTAGCTGATGATAAGGTCATTGTTCCAGCCCTGTAGGTTGTATTGTTTACAACATATCCATCACTTGAATACACATCTATTGGATTTGTTGTATCAAAACATCCTCTATATGCTGATATGGTAACCCCAAGTTTAGAACCAGAAGAAAGAGTGAAGGTGTAACTAGAGCCTTCACCAGCTCCAGCAACCTTATAATACAAAGCCTGATTATAGTTAACATTCTTATGTCTGCCACCAATTAAGATCCATCCAGTAGGTATACCAGCCAATCTGTCTGTACCATTAAAATGTAAAATATATGCAAACATTATATCACCCTCTACCACCCCCGTTGGCTTATTAACAACAGCAGATACAGAGTTTGAATTATCATATACAGAAGTAGCAACCAACGCTGAAGCGATAGAACATGTAGCAGAAGTTGTAAATGTTCCATCAGCAGAATATGCAATACCTGTTGCATTTGTTGCATATCCTCTATAATAGTATGTAGTACCTGGCGTAAAACCAGTTCTAATCTGTGTAAAGACACCGGAAGTCAATCCTCCCTCGTCAACACAGTTGGTGGTTGGTTCTGCTGTCGTACCCCAACAAGTTCCTCGAGCTGAAATTGAATGAGGAACCCCAAGAGAGGCTACATTAGCCCCAAGTGTTGCCGTTGTATTTGTAATAGAAGCAACAGTTGGAGTAGTGACGGTAGGGATAACATATGTTTCCTCATTGGTTATATTACAACTTTTTATTGTTCCAGAAGTCAACGTGACTCCGCCACTACCATTACAATCTCCACTGAAAGTTTGGGTATAGGCAGGATCAATTATTTCTGAAACTATATAATCCCCAGAATTAAATGTTGTTGTTGCACCAAGCGTTACGGTTGTAGCCCCAACTTTATATGGAGCGAAATCAGCCACCACTTTTGAACCACCATGATTAACCACTGTTTTATTAACAACTAAAGAAGATAATTTCTCTTCATTTGTTAAGGTACAAGTTTTTGTTGTGTTAGGAGAAAGAGTCACAAGCCCACCGGAATTACAGTCTCCAGAAAAAGATCCAACGTATTCTATATCTGGGGTTTCTGACACTGTATGAACACCAGAATTAAAAATATTCATAACACCAGAGATAACTGGATTAGAATCAACCATCAAATAAAAATCAGAAGCTACTTTTGTATTTCCGTGATTTACGACAGATTTATTTACAGTTAACCTAGAGGGTTTTTCTTCATTCGTAATGAGGCAAGTATTTGTAGTACTAGCCACTAAATTAACAATACCACTTGAATTACAATCCCCACTAAAAGTTTGTGTATAATTCGGACTTACTGATTCAGATACAGTATATAAGCCTTCATTAAAAAGATATGCTGAACCTAGAGCAACCGTAGTTGTTCCTACTTGATAAGGCTCAAAATCAGCTGCCACTTTTGAACCACCATGATTAATAACGGTTTTATTTACAGTTAAACCGACTTGTGTGTTTAAAATAGAATGCCAATTCGTAAGATAAGTACTCATAGTAAATGAGTTTGTTGGAGAAGTTTGATCCGCCCATGAAATTTGTACATCCACTTTCTTTTGATTTGGATTGATTGTGGAAACATTTAAAACTCTTGTGAAAATATCTGTCACATCCGAAACCCCTGAAAAATTCCACTGACTGCTCGATGTAGATAAGCCATAAGTTCCATCTACTAAATTATCAAAATTAGCATCACGTATATTTCTTGAGGCTTCAAAAGCCTCTTCAGCCAAAACAGCAGCTCTCTGTTTATTAGCAGAATTACGACTTCCTTTGGAGACATTTACAGTAATATCTGCAACAGCAATTACAAAAATCAAAAAAATAGAGATCGAAACAAGTAACTCAACAAGAGAAAAACCTGTGACATTTTTCGTGATACCAAAATTAGTCCGCAGATTAATTTTGGTCTTTATTTTTTTATTGAATTTAATTTTCATATATCCATACCCACAAAGACCTACGTAAAACTAATTAATATGCTATAGTCCCCCTCTCATTGATAGTAATATTCTTTACTTCCGTTCCACTGGTAAGAACCACAGTTCCAATTGTTGTTGTTACCCCACTTATCTTTTCAAATACAATCTCCGAGAGCCCTGTTGCACTCACACTACCTGAAAAATTAAATATTTCATCAAAAGAACTTATTCTACCAGAATAATCACTTCCTTTAAAAATAATAATTCGATCTGTCAAAATCTTCACCCCCCAATTGGCATCACCCTTACCAGACTGTGCACTAGATTGTGCAAGCCTAATTGCCTCAACCAAACTCCCAGTAGATAACTCTAAATTTGTATGTGACCTCGAGTTGGTGTAAATAGAAGTTGACATACTCACGAAAATAGAAAAGATACCAATTACAACCAAAAGCTCCAACAGTGAAAAACCAGCACGACTCAACATTATAGATGTTCGTGCGAATCTCATATTACTAGATCTGATTTGATAAGCCATAAATTGGTCCGATAATAGCCAAAACGACAAAACCCACAACAACACCCACAACAACAAGAATTATAGGCTCAAGCACAGTTGATAAATCCCGAGACATCGCCTCACTTTTTTCCTCAAAAATAACGCCAATCTTTATAAACGTCTCAGATAATCGCCCAGACTTTTCAGAAGATAAAATTAATTGCTGTATAGGAATCGGTAAAAAACGCTCTGGTTTTTTGTATGTAGAAAATGCATTTTTAAACGTGTCTCCATTAGTTATACTTTCCTGTAAATGATTATAGAATTTTCTATATTGTGCATATGAGGTGCCTTTTTTTACAGACTCAAGAGCTTCATCAACTTGAAACCCCGCCTGCAACAAAACACCGAAGACATAACCAAATCTAGCCAACTCAACACCTTGAATTAAGGCTCGAATTCCCGGGATTGAAAATAAAAAATAATCCCCAATGAATTTAGTCTTTTTGAAAACAAACACAAAAAATAAGACTAGAATTGTCGAAATTATAATCATTGGAACTACGATAATTCCATATACCGACAAAAATTTCCCCACCCAAAGTAAAATTTTAGTAGTTATTGGCAAAGTTCCATTTGATGTTTCGAATATACTCACAAGCTTAGGCAGAATAATCCAAGAACTACCTACAGCTAAAATAAAAGCTAAAATTAAAACAATACCGGGATACAAAAGGGCAGACTTCAATCTTGAATTAAAAACCTTCTCCTTATGCTGTTGAACCGTTACAAGATTTAAATGCTCTGGCAACCTCCCTGCCTCTTCTCCTGAACGAATTAGTGAAATAACTCTTTCTGATAAAAAATTAGTTGTTTCAAATGCCTTCCACAACGGCATTCCGTCATTAACCATTTCTTCAATTTTCTTTGTGATTTTTTTTAATCTTTTACCTTTTATCGAAATATTTATAGAAGAAAGAGCATTTGTAATTCCCATACCTGATGCAATGAGTAGGCTTAGATTTTCAATAAAATAATCCTGCTCGTCGCCAAATCCAATACTTACATACGGCCAATCTGGACGATATTCAAAAACAGGTTTTGTAAAACCTTGTTTTTCATATGATTCCCGCATTTCTATTTTTCTCATAATTTTATTTTATTGTGGAATAACAACACGGAGCAACTCTTCTAATGATGTAACTCCTTCATTCACCTTATCAACTCCATCTTCAAACATTGTCTTGAAACCTTGTTTTTTAACAAGTTCAAAAACTTCTTTCGTACCAGGACGTTTACCGATTAAATCTTGAAGATCTGGCGATGTTACTAAATATTCAAAAACGCCAATTCGTCCACGGAAACCAGTATTAGAACAAGAAGCACAACCTTTCCCTTTGTAAAAAGTGAAAGTTTTTCCAGTAAAATATTTACCTACATCTACTCCAAATTTATCAATTTTTGCTTTAGTAAAAGGAACACTAACCTTGCAAGATTCACAAATCTTACGAACAAGACGTTGAGCAATCACAAGTTCAATCGTAGAGCCGGCGAGAAAAGGTTCGATTCCCATATCTATAAATCTGGGGATTGCAGCTGTTGCATTGTTGGCATGGAAAGTAGAAAGAAGTAAATGTCCTGTAAGAGCTGCATTGACAGCAATATCCGCAGTTTCTAAGTCTCTAATTTCCCCTACAAAAATCACATTTGGATCTTGACGAGTAATTGCACGAAGACCTTTTGCAAAAGTTAAATTTGTTTGTGTGTTTGCTTGAATCTGATTAACTCCTTGTATTTTATATTCAACAGGGTCTTCAATTGTGGTAATATTTATTTTTTGAGTATTAATTTTCTTCAAGACAGAATATAGAGTAGTTGTTTTACCACTACCCGTTGGTCCTGTAACCAAAATCATTCCAAAAGGTTTTTTTGAACTTTTTTCAATCTGATTTTGCAAATCTTTCGATAATCCAATGTCAGTTAAAGTTAAATCTCTAACATATGAAGAGAGCACACGAATAACAACCTTTTCACCATCCAAGGTTGGAACTATTGAAACACGTAAATCAACTGGACGTGGATAATTTTTTGAAACGTATCGAAGTGCGCCATCTTGTGCACTGAAATGTTCGTCAATTCTTAATTTAGCCTGAACTTTAATCCTATTTACTATATTTTCATAATACTCTTTCTGTAACTCTCCAGCATCATGTAAAATACCATCAATTCTAAATCTAATAACAACCTTGTCTTCTTGTGGCTCACAATGAATATCTGATGTTCTGAGAAGTAACGCATCTTCAAAAATTTGATCTAATATTTCTGGTGCAATACGTCCTTTGGAAGCAATAATTTTTGAAAATTCAGTTTTTAAACCTTGTTGATAATTAACAAATTGTGAATCAATATCGTCAGACAAAGAAAAAGTAACTTTTATTTCCTTATCTGGAAACAAGGTCTTTATTTGTTTTTTTAAATCCTTATTTGTTGGATCGTCGGTTGCAACAGTAACTGAAGATTCATCTTTATCGAATAAAATAACATGAAGGCTCTTTGCTACATCTTCAGGAATTAATAGAATATTTTCTTTAGTTGGCGGATTTGCATTTAAATTTGAAAATGGAAATTTAAGTGATTCAGCAATTGCCTGCCCTACAATATCGGTACTAGTCAAACCTTCCACAAGTAAATATTCAGTTATAGCAACTCGGTGTTCCTCTGCATAGATTTTCGCTTTCTCTACATCCTCTAGGGTTATGTAATTACCATCTAAAAGAATTTTTATTATTGTATCTTGATCAAATTTCATATTTTTTGATTATTTTGTCAAAGAATCATCTGCTTATAATTTATAATTTACTAATTTTCTGTTTAACATGCTCAACGACTTCAGAAATGGGGGTGTTTGATTTAATAAAAAAATCAACAGCCCCAAGTTCTCTAACTTTTTTCTCATCCTCAGCTTGACTTAGATTAGTTAAAACAATTACCGGTATTTTTATTTTATTTTCATTAAGAGTTTTTAAAACTAAAAAACCATCAAATTTGGGCATCAACATATCACAAATAATAAGAGAAAAATTTTCTTCTTTTAGAAAATCCAATATTTTCTCACCATTAGGAGAAGTTTTTACATCAAAACCCTCATGAGTAAGTTTTAACTCAAGCGCCCTAGCTAAAGGTTTTTCATCTTCAAGAACTAAAATTTTTATTTTCTTATTATCCATAATTACAATCTACGAAGTAGATAAATTATATCATATAATTTATCTTTTGATATACTATTTTACTTTTTTCCCAAATTTTTCCATTTTATAAATCCATTTTAATCTTGACTCGGGTTTCATTTTTTCAGCATTACCAATCCAAGTAGCACAAACTGGAGAAAAACCAGCAAATCTTAGTAAATTATTTTTTAATGTCTTTGTAACATTTCCAAATAACAAAAATTCAAATATTTTTGGTGCTCCCATAGTAGTGAAAATATGTGCAGAACGACCACCTAAGAGCTTATTCCAAGTTCCGTTTGGTTTAAATCTAAATGCAAAACCAGAAATCCAAGCTCGGTCAAAAAGCCCCTTAAGAAGTGCAGGCATCGAAGTCCACCAAGTTGGATAAAAAACAACAAAATGATCACACCATTTTATATTTTCCTGAAAAATAACAATATCTGGTTCAAATGCCTGAATTACTTTATAGCCCTTATGTAAAATTGGGTCAAATTGCATATCTCCTAAATTAACACGCCTTACCTCACAACCGTTAGCTAGTGAACCTTTTTCATAAGCATCAGCAAGGGATTTACAAAAAGTATCTTCATTGTCTGAGTGACCAAGCAAAATAAATATTTTTTTCATGTGATAATAATTATACCTCAACCCCCATTTTCTGTCATTAAAAAACAATTGATTCGTTTAAATGAATCAATTGTTTTTTAAGCACTTAGAACATCTATGACATCAGAACAATTAGAACTTCGAGCTATTTCATCATTTTCTGAAGTTCATCCTTGTTTTCTTGCATCACTTCCATCATAGCTGTCATCTGCGGTTTTCCAGAATCAATTTTCTTTTTAACTTTTTCAGCCATTTGTGTAAAAAATTCCGGATTCTTATCAATAAGCCCCATAATCTTTTCCTGCTGATCCTTCGGCACATTTTTTAATTGCGATTTCATCGCTTGTTTCATTATAAAATTCCACATATGTTTTACATTATACAGATTAGAGCCTTTTTGTCACCTCAACTTGCCCGATTGTTTCTTCTATCAAATATTTGTAAATTCGAAATCCAAAGCACGAAATCCGAAACAAATACTAAATTCAAAGTAATAAATAGTAAACAAAGACAATTACTGAGAATTTCTTATTATCGTACTTAAAATCATCATCAATTCTGTTGCTTCTTTGAATAGTTTCTGCCTTTCTTTATCAATTATATCATCATCCACACAAATTAAATTTAACCAATATCTACTTTCTTTCGATTCTTTTCTTGATATTTTTACTCTCATTATAAAATCCTTCTTACTCAATGCTTCATTAGCTTCAATATAGTTTGCCCCTATAGAACCCTAGGACCTTACTAATTGTTTTCCGTCTTCAATATTTGAAACAGTTTTAGGTAATTAACTTACGAAAATTCTGATTTGCTTTGCAAATGCCAATGTTCGATCTTCTAAATCGTATTGTTTTGGATTTTCAATTTTTGTCATTTGAATTTGTTTCGGATTTCGTGCTTCGTGCTTCGAATTTTCAAAAGTTATCTACTATTGGATAACTTTTGAATTCCTCCAAAAGGTTCTTCCCATACAAAAGCCGGCTAAATGCTTCAGCCTCATAAATCGCACCATTAATAGCAATATGGGGTTTTGGCTCTGTAGGGATACCTACATATTTCATAATAAAATCAGAATTGATATCACTTCTATTATTAGAGGTAGGTAGTTCAATCCCCCGCTGTATCATATGCATTACACAAACTGTATGTAAATCCAAAGACCTGTGTGCAAAAGACCATTCCATATGATACCTAAGTGCTGTATTTTCCATAAACCACAAATCCGTTCCGGGATTTTGACCCATCAAAGTATGTTCTCCACACTCTCGAGACCATGTAATAAAATTTTTAATTAATTCTTCAGGAGTTTGTTTTGTTGTATCCAAAAGCTCATCTTTCGTATACCCATTCACAGCAAGTGCTTCATCTGAAATATGTGCTCCATCCCAAACTCTGCATTCTTCATAAAATCTTCGAGTAGGTGTATCAAAATCAATAGCCCCAATTGAAACAATTGAGTTCTTGTCTGGATTTACTCCACTCATTTCTACATCTACAACAATCATATATGAATTGTAACATTATTTAAAAATATAAAAAAACCGCTTTTCACTTTCGTAATCTGCGGCTTAACCGATCCAAATTCCATTCGAGCTTCGACACTCTTCAAGGTAAGCTTCTTTCCTTGCTCTTGCTGAAGTTTCATTTTTATCTAAGCGCGAACTTCTGATTTCACGATCGAATTCTCGAATCTTTTTATCGAAATACCACTGTCGCATTGTCGATGAGTAATTACCCCACGCAAAACGGAATTCACCCTGCTTTTCCATTGCTTCAAGATAGAAAGCTTCAGCTTCATGATCCTTCTTTGTCATCTTCTTTTTCTTTACAGACGAAACAAATCCACCACAGCCTATCAATGACCTTCTAAAGCCAGGAAGGCGGCTATGATTAGCATCACATCGATGCAGATTTATTTCAAGATGATCAGATTCTTGCCAACCACAATGTTTGCATAATTCTCCATTTGCCATAATTATCTCCTTCTGAGTACGATATTATAGTGTTCATAATATATGTCAATGATCTATATTACCGGATTTGCTTGATATTGTTCATTATTATGCTATTATTTTGCTTGTTATTTACGTATTTGGCTCTATCGTCTAACGGTTAGGACGGCGCCTTCTCAAGGCACAAATCGGGGTTCGATTCCCCGTAGAGTCACAAATTAAAAAGACTGCGAAAGCAGTCCTTTTAATTTGTGACTCTAAGTAAGCAAAGAGTTTTGCTTACGTCGGGGAATCGAAGACCTTGAGTATATTTTTGAGAATGTACTCATTTGAAAAAATACGAAAGGTGTACAGCTCCTGTAAGGAGAGATATTCCTCGTAGAGTCACCACGACAAAAAATCCCAACTGCTTGGGATTTTTTGCTACGTGGTGAAGATGGAGGCATAATCCTGTATCAACAGGATAGCTGAGTCCGGGGCTGGAAAATTTGTTTGTGACGACAAACAAATTATTGTGGCTCACGCATTATTGTATATAATAGAAGACATGGAAGAACATAAACAATCAAATATAAAAGAGCAAGCAAATATTTCTTTATCAAAAGCAAAAGAGATTATTCTTAAATCTATCCCTAACGAAGAGATAGCATCTATTTATGTAAAAGGAAGCTACGTTCAAGACGAGTTACAGCCAGATAGTGATGTTGATGTCGTCGTTATTTTGAAAAGTGATGAGTATCTTCCTGCTGTATATGAACTAACCGAAAAATTTGGAGATACCACTGAACCACCATTTCAGATTGTCGCCTACACACTAGAAGAATTACAAACAGGTAAATGGTCATTAAATAGAACAAAAAATTCAACGACTATTAGTGCTTTTGTAAAGCATTTGGACCAACTTCCAATTTTATACGGTGCAAAACCAGAAGGACAGTTATTTACTCGTACAGATGTTAAAGACTTAATGGCTCTTATGTCAGCTTTTGAAAAGAGTTTTCTACCAGATTTTGAGAAAGGAACATTCAAGTTCAATGAAATAGTAAAGCAAGTTATGTGGCTAACCGAGCGTGAACTACGAGCACGAGGTATAGTACCAGATTATTCTTGGCAGAAACTCGCAAACTCGATTGAGGATGAAAACCATATCATACATTCAGCTCTTATGTTGAGGAAACAAAAGGACGTGTCAAAAGAAGAACAAGGTGTATTTATGGAAAAGTTGAATAATTACCTTGAAGGTCTAAAAAGTAAGTATCAAAATACAGCAAAGTCATAGGCTACGCTGTTATGAGCTCAAGAGTTTGAATGACAGATACGATACAATCCCTCTGTTTAGTAAGTTCTGAAAGCCACGCTTTGAGGTCACAAATAAAAAAAATACCAACAAATAAATTTATTGGTACTTTGGTTTTGAAACATTATTCAATAGCATCGATGGAAAACCTTACTGAACCGAGGGAGAAAAAACTGGTTGACCTCGCTCCAATTGGAATTTTGCGACATTCGCCAAAGAAAAGTAATGGCTTGAGAGTTGATAAAAAACCTTGACCCCCAAATTTGTTCTGGTTTCGAAACTGTTTTCTCCAGAAGACAGAATTTCTTTCACAACATCACGATAATCCTCCGAATCGATTACAATAGTGACTCCAATGATATTCTGTGTAGCAGCCAATACGAGTGAATGGAGCGTGCTGTTACCGCCTTCAACCATAGGATCCCCTCCCATGGGTAAAGACACCACAATCATATCGATCTTATCAAGACCTTTGTTGAAAAGAGATCTCATCGCCACTTCGTCATCTCTACTTGTGAGAATTCCCGCCAGAAGACGAGAACTCAACAAATTCAAAGAAAAAGCATCAAAACCTCCCGCAATTTGTTCAACCGAAAGATATTCAACACCAAGCTTTCTGAGAAATCTTGCCGACTTGTCATCGGCAATGATCACCCAGCCTTTTTTGGCGAGAGGAGCAAATACTTCAACTCCTTCTTCTCCAACTTGAAGCAGGAGCATTCTTTTGTTTCCGGGTTGTATTGACTTACCATTCATATTTGTACTAGTGTTCATTTGTTTGTTCTATGGAATTGATTCTAATTTACGGTCTAAAAAATGACCTCCGCGGTATAGATTAACATCTTTTTCAATTTGGTCAATGCAATTACTTATAACAAAACATCCCATCTTAATAACTTAAAATTAAATAGATGGGATGTTTTGTTAAAAAAACCTATAAATAACTAGAGATTTGAACACTGCCTACAATTATCTTTATGATTAAAAAGCTCAAATACAGCTGAAACACCAACGAGAACATAGACAATTCTAGACAATAATGACATTGAACCAAAGAGCACAGCAACTAAATCAAAATTAAAAATACCAATAAGAAGCCAATTCAAACCTCCGACAACCAAAAGGATGAACGCAAACATGTGTAGCTTTTTCATAATTATTTAACCCTACAAACCTTCCGCCTTGAGTGACAAAAAGTCCCTTAGGTAAATTATTTCTAATAACTTAATTATACTCCTTTTAAATATTAAAAACCAAACCCCCCAAGAGGCAGAGGAAGATAGCATAATATAGCTAGAATTATGACAAAAAAAACAGCATATAGTATTTTAGTTCAAACTTATTTATCTATTCTTCCAATCAGATTCCTGTCTCACTAAAAGTTTTTCAATATTTTCTTTATCCTCCAAAATTACAGCAACAGCTTTTTCCATTCTCATACTCTGAGAACCTTTCACTAAAATCACGTCACCTTCTTTTATAAAATCCATTAAAAATTCCCCAGCCTCAGATGAAGTCGAAAACGACCACGCAGATGTCTCAGGTAAGCCAACTTCTAAAGCCGACTCTTTGAAATCTCTTGCTCGTACACCCACAGTCAGAAGAACATTGGCACAATCGGCAACAAGCCTTCCACATTCTTTGTGTGCATTAGAGGAATAAGAACCTAATTCAAGCATATCTCCAAGTACCGCAATTTTTCTCCCCTTTGATAAAACCCCTTTCAATGTTTTTAGTGCAAATTCCAAAGCAACCGGCGATGAGTTATATGTATCGTCAATAATAACAGTATCACCAACACCTCTAAGTACGTTCATTCGCCCTCTTGGATATTCATGTCGAGAGAATGACTCTGTGAGTTTTACAAGCGGAACCTTAAGAGCTAATCCAACACAAGCAGAAGCAAGTACAGGATACACATGCTGTACACCCACAACACCTTTTAGTACAACTGGGATAATATTTGAATCATACAATATTCTAAACTTCATACCTGCCAAATAATCACCTTCATACATAAGTCCATAACTATCAGCATGTATAGTGGTTGGATTTTCCATACCATAATGAATAACATTTCCTTTTACATATTTACCGAGAGCAAGAATATTTTCATCATCTGCATTTAAAATAGCAGTTCCGTCTGCAGGTAAAGCCTTAAGCAGAAAGGCTTTTTCTTCCATAAGAGCATTACTGTCTTTAAAATATTCAACATGAACAGGCACCCCAGGTATCCGCGTTACAACAACTATATTCGGTACGAGCCATTTTGTAATTGATTCGATGTCACCAGGATGGTCAGCTCCAATTTCAAGAACTAACCACTCTGGATATTTTTCTTTCCACACAATAACCCAAATACCTTTTAATATATTCTGTAACCACTTCAAAGGATTTCCCCAAGCATTTTCCAAACCCAAAATAGTAAGAGGGACTCCAATCTCACTATTAAAACTTTTTTGATTTTTACGTATCGAAAGTGAATCACAGAGTGAGGTATAGATAGCATCCTTTGTAGATGTCTTTCCTACATTTCCGGTTACTGCAATAATCTTAGGTTTATACTTTCTAAGCGTTAACTTAGCCTCGAGAGTTAGTATATATATGATTATGTTCTTCAAAAAAGTTTTCATGGTTGTTTAAGAATTTTTAAGCACAAATTTTTAATTTTAAAATAAT
>CAIZIN010000106.1 GCA_903933085.1 uncultured bacterium | reverse complement strand
GGATCTATTCCTAATTCCTAATTCCTAATTCCTAATTCCTAATTCCTAATTCCTAATTCCTAATTCCTAATTCCTAATTCCTAATTCCTAATTCCTCCCCATAATGATATAATCATACCATTATGACCTGGGCATCAAAACGTCAAGCTTCAATTATTTTGGTATTACTTGGATTAGCTATTATTCCAGTGTTTTTTATTGTTTATAAAATCTCTTCAATTCCTCCTACATGTTCTGATAAAAAACAAAATCAAGGTGAGGTGGGTATAGACTGTGGGGACCCTTGTTCACTTTTGTGTAGATCTCAAGTTTCAGACTTGGTTGTTTCTTGGAAAAGATTTTTCTTGGTGGGTGGTGGTGTATACAATGTTGTCATTTATGCTGAAAATCCTAATGTGGAAGCTGGAGCTAAGAATGTTGGATATCAAATTCGTATTTATAATACTGAGGGTATTTCCATATATGAGCGTCATGGCGCAACAACAATTCCTGCAAAAAGATCTATTCCAATTATTGAGACTGGAATTTCTTTAGGGGATCAGATTCCTGCTAGAATTGAATTTAAATTTGATGATGGTATTATCTGGACAAAACAAACTTCAAAAGAGTCTCCGTTGTCTGCGTCAAATAATTCACTAACAAGAGCAACAAGTTCTCCTAAGTTGATAACAAATATAATTAACAAAGATTCAATTTCATATTCGAATATTGAAGTGGTAGCTATTATGTATAATGAAGAAGGTAATGCGATTGGAGCTTCAAGAACTTTTATTGATTACATAGATGGTGGGCAAACCGTACCATTAACATTTACTTGGCCGGAACCGTTTAAGGTTATACCAACAAGAATTGAAATTATACCGAAAGTGTTTATATAAAATATGTCTGAAATATTCGAAAGCTTTAAGGGTAAGGTGCGAAATGTGTCAAAGATAGATTGGTATTTGTTTTTTGCTATATTGCCAATTTTAGGAGCGGGGCTCGTGACGATGAATTCTTTTATGGGGAATGATTCATATTTTACCCATCAGCTTGTTTGGATTGTTGTAGCTTTTTCTGTTTTTTTTATTTTTAGTTTTATTGATTTTCATTTTCTTCGAAGGACATCTGTTGTGGTGACTTTGTATTCAATTGGAGTTTTGATTTTGGTGGCACTTTTTTTGGTTGGTAGTGTAAGTAAAGGGGCACAAAGCTGGATTAATCTAGGGCTTTTTTCTATTCAGCCTTCAGATCCGATGAAGCTCGTTTTAATTATCGTGCTCGCAAAATATTTTTCACGAAGACATGTTGAAATTGCTCAAATAAAACATATTATTATTTCTGGTGTTTATGCTTTTATTATATTTGCTCTTGTAGCCCTTCATCCAGACTTCGGTTCAGCTTTAACTATTTTTGCGATATGGTTTGGAATGGTGATGGTTTCGGGGATATCAAAAAAACATTTAATACTTGTTATTGTAGGAGGGGCTTTAATATTTACAGGGCTTTGGCATTTTGGGTTGAAGCCGTATCAGAAGGCTCGTATTATGAACTTCGTACACCCGCTCGCTGATATACGTGGAAGTGGATACAATGCCTATCAAGCGATGGTTACAGTGGGTTCTGGAGGAATTCTAGGTAAAGGTCTTGGATATGGAACTCAATCGAGATTAAAGTTTTTGCCTGAGTATGAAACTGACTTTATTTTCGCGGCTTTTGCAGAGGAATGGGGTTTTGTCGGTGTGATTATTCTTTTATTTTTATTTGCAATTGTACTCTTTAGAATAATGAAACACGCTATAAGAGGGGAGAGTAATTTCGAAACTCTTTTTTGTGCAGGACTTGCTATTTTTTTTGTATCTCACTTGATTATAAATATTGGAATGAATATAGGTCTTTTGCCTGTGACAGGTATACCGGTACCTTTTATGAGTTATGGAGGTTCACACCTTGTGACAGAGTTTGCAGGGCTTGGAATCATGATGGGAATGGCTCGCTATTCACGACCTGCACACAGAGATTTGATGAAGAATGAGTTTGTGGGGTATTAAAATATAAACAATAAAATTATCCATCTAGGTTTTCATTATTTTGAACAACTAGATGGGTAATTTTATATGTGTAAATTGTCTGCTAATTAATATGGTGTAGTTTACAGAAATTTAAATACTATGAATGATAATACAAGGAAAAGTATTGCGATACCAATAAGGATATAATTGCCCGTATCTTCATTTTCAACAATTCCTTTTTTCATCAAAAAACCCAGCATGCCTCTTTCGGACGGTGACGCAGGTTGAAATCTCTCAAATTGTCTACTTGAGGAACTTAAATTATTTGTTTCATCGAATTGAATATCTGACATGTTGTGAGTTTAAGATAATAATTAAAATACAAAATAAAACCAGAAAAATTACGGATTGTTTTAATTATCTGTATAATTTACAAATTACATTATTAATTTGTATGATACAAAAAAGCAAACCACTACAAAAATTATCATCACAACATTTGCTGATGACTCATTTTTTACTATACCTTTGTTGATTAGGAAATTAGCAAATGCTGACTCCGTTTTATTACTTGTTGGTGGCATTTTTTTTAATTAAAATTGATACTTTTACATTATATCATAAGATATTTGAGTTAAAAAGGTGGATAAAGGTAATATTGTGGATTTTTTGGTTAATTTGTCTTCTTGATAAGTTGGGTTGGGGCATTTAACACAATTATAATATTGAGGTGGTTATTTTCTCTTCTTTGTTATATCATAAAGCACAATGACAATTTTAAATAAAAAAGAGTCTCTGGTTTTATTTTTGGGTGATATTGTTGCTTTTTCTTTGTCCCTTTGGGTTACTATTTTTGTGCGATCTTGGACTTTTCCTAGTCTAGATTTGATACAAAGCTTTATCGTACCTTTCTCTATATTGTTTATAGTTTGGGTTTTAGTATTTTTTATTGCTGGACTTTATGAAAAACATACAAGTATTTTAAGAGGTCGCATACCTACAATTATCCTAAATGCCCATATTTCAAATATGGTTATCGCCTTTCTCTTCTTCTACTTTGTTCCTATCTTTGGTATTGCCCCAAAGACAACTTTGATTATTTATTTGTTTGTATCGTTTGGTTTTATTGTTCTCTGGCGACTTTATGGGATCAGTTTCTTTATTTCTGGCCGAAAAGACAAAGCCCTTCTTGTTGGTAGTGGTGAAGAAATGCTTGAACTATATGAAGAGGTAAAAAATAATGATAGATACAGTTTCAGTTTCGTTTCCTATATTGATGTAGATAATATGGCAGATTTTGACTTTCAAAGAGAAGTAGTAGATAGAATAAAATCTGAAGATATTGAAACAATTGTCATTGATATAAAACATAAAAAAGTCGAGCCTATACTTTCCAATTTTTATAACCTTATCTTTTCTAATATAAACTTTCTTGAAATGGGTAAGGTATACGAAGACATCTTTGATCGTATACCTCTTTCTACTTTGAAAGATGGATGGTTTATAGAAAACATATCAACCTCTCCGAAGATTGTTTATGATATTTTGAAAAGAATGATGGACATAACTATGGGGTTGGTATTGGGTATTATTTCACTTATTATTTATCCTTTTGTGTATATTGGGATTAAACTTGAAGATGGAAAAGAGTTATTTTCTGTTCAGGATAGGGTAGGAGAAAATAATAAAATAGTAAAAATCTTAAAATTTAGGACAATGACCTTTGCAAACGATGGGGGAAAATGGAAAGAAGAAGGTCTTAAGAATAAAGTCACAAGATTTGGTGTGTTCTTGAGAAAAACTAGAATAGATGAGCTTCCTCAACTTTGGAATGTGATTCATGGTGACATATCGCTGATTGGGCCAAGGCCAGAGTTTTTTAATGCTGTTATGAAATACAATGAAGAAATTCCTTACTACAATGTAAGGCATTTGATCAAACCGGGGCTTTCTGGTTGGGCTCAGATCTACGGGGAGCATCCGCATCACGAAGCTAATGTTTCAATGACGAAGAATAAACTTTCATATGATTTGTATTATGTTAAGAATCGATCCTTTATGTTGGATCTCAAAATAGCACTGAGGACCATTGCGCAGTTGCTTTCGCATAAGGGGAAATAAGAATAGAATTAAGAATTAGGAATTATGAATTAAGAATGGATGCAAAAAACAAGAAGGTGCCTCGCTGAAAGGCGAGGCACCTTCTTCTTAATTCATAATTCCTAATTCTTAATTCTGCCTAAGTCCTTTTGACTTAGGACAAAATTTGCGTATAATTGCCTTTATAATGACAAAAATACGCATGGGAGCAGCCCTCCTTTTAATTGTCGGTGCTTTTCTTGGTTATGCCATCTATGCATCGAGTAATGTTTCTGGCTCATATTTTAATAGATTTCCATTCCAGTTAGGCCTCGACCTAAACGGCGGTACACACCTTACTTATAAAGCAGATGTGTCTAAAATAGCAGGAGGTGATGTAAACAACGCTATGCAATCACTTCGGGATGTTATTGAAAGGAGGGTGAACCTTTTCGGGGTAACTGAACCAACTGTGCAGGTTGAAACAGGTGGAGCTCTTGGAGAAAAAGGAGCAGATTACCGTCTGGCGGTTGAGCTTCCAGGGGTTACAGATGTAAAACAAGCAGTTGAGCTTATTGGAAAAACTCCTTCATTAGAATTTCGTATTGCTACAGAGGCTTACAAAAAAGCAACAAGTACAGAAAACATGCTGTTATCAGAAGCTTTTGCTTCTACTGGTCTTGATGGAAAGTATCTTCAGCGTGCAGTTGTTGAAATTGATCAAACTACAAATCAACCAACAGTAGGAATAACTTTCAATGCAGAAGGTAAAGCTTTGTTTGCAAAAATTACAAAAGAAAATATTGGTAACGTTTTAGCAATATTTTTAGACGGACAACCAATTACTACTCCGGTTATTCGATCTGAAATTACTGATGGTAAAGCACAAATCTCAGGTAACTTTACTACAAAAACTGCGCAACAGCTCGTGAGAGATTTAAACTATGGAGCACTTCCTGTTCCTATTGAACTTCTTTCAACACAAAGTGTTGGGCCGACCCTAGGTGCTAAAGTCTTAAAGGCTGGAATCTTTTCAGGTCTAATCGCCTTTATAGTTATCGCTACATTTTTGCTTTTCTGGTACAGATTGCCAGGTTTGGTAGCGGTTATAGCTCTCGCACTTTATACAATATTAAACTTAGTTATTTTTAAACTTCTTCATGTAACTTTGACAGCAGCTGGTATTGCTGCATTCATTCTTTCTATCGGAATGGCAGTAGATGCTAATATTCTTATTTTCGAAAGAACAAAAGAAGAACTAAAGCGTGGTAAAAATCTTGAGGGTGCTATTCGAGAAGGTTTCCATAGAGCGTGGTCATCTATTCGGGATTCAAACTCTTCAAGTATAATTACTGCTATTGTGCTTTACTACTTTGCTTCTTCTTCTGTTGTAAAAGGTTTTGCACTCATCTTTGGAATTGGTGTTTTGACAAGTATGTTCACTGCTATCACAGCAACTCGTACATTACTTTTGACGCTTAATATGAAAGATAGCAAGATAAGTCGATTCTTGTTTAGTTCAGGGTTCTCAAAGTAATTCAAAGAATGTAAGGAACAAAGTGACTATATATTCTTTGACCCCGCCCTTCGGTAATGGTATTTTAGGGCGGGGTGGTACTAAAGAAGTTTTAGAAAAATTTAAAAATTAATTAATTAAATAAAAGGGCGGGGTGGTGATTTTTATAGTCGCTACTACTCCTTAAAAATCTACCATGTTAATCGTAAAATACAGAAAAATATTCTACATAATATCAGCATTACTTATACTTGGCTCAATTACTGCAATCGCTGTTTGGGGACTCAATCCAGGTATTGATTTTAAGGGGGGTGCAGCACTCGAAGTAGAATATACAAAAAATATTCCATCACAAGACATAGTTTCCGCTTCTCTAGCTCCTCTAAATTTGGATACATCTGTTCGTCCAATAGGGAATAATGGTTACTTGGTTAAGACACGTTCAATTACAGACACTGAAAGGCAGAGTGTTGTTGATGTACTTTCAAAAGAAGATGGTTTCTCAGTAAAGCAGTTTTCATCGATTGGACCAGTCCTTGGTGCTGAAGCTGTGCGAAAATCTTTCGTCTCAATTTTCTTGGTGCTTTTATGTATTGTGCTTTTTGTTTCTTTTGCTTTCAGACATGTTTCAGAACCTGTTGCTTCATGGAAATATGGTCTAATTACCGTTTTTGCACTTTCACATGATGTGTTGGTACCAGCTGGAGTTTTTGCATTTTTATGTCATTTTCAAGGAGTTGAAATTGATACACTTTTCGTTACGGCACTTCTTGTTGTTCTAGGATTCTCAGTCCATGACACAATTGTGGTATTTGACCGAGTTCGAGAAAATCTACGTATCTCAAAAGAAACTAAAGATAAAAAAGATTTTGAACAAATTGTTGGTGAAAGTATTAATCAAACATTTGTACGGTCTATTAACACTTCACTTACAACTCTTTTGGCTTTAGTTGTTTTGTTTATATTCGGAGGCGAGGCTACGAGAATGTTTTCACTGGCTCTTCTTATAGGTATTACAACAGGAACATATTCATCAATATTTTTAGGTTCACCGCTTTTGGTTACAGTTCAGAAGTATCAGGATGGAAGTAAGAAGTAAGAATTAGGAATTAAGGAGAAAATACCGACCTCAAAAGGATTGGTATTTTCTTTGTATTTTGCCTATATTCTTAATTCTTAATTCTACTCCAAAATTGACTTATTTTGTGAATGGGTGTATAATGGTAAGGTAATAACAGAAGGCCCGAAGGGGCTCTTTTTAATAACAAAAAACATTATGGGACTTATAGAATATATTAAAGATACAAAGGGTGAGATGAAGCATGTTAGTTGGCCTACTAAAAAGCAGGCTATTTCTTATACAATGCTTGTTATCCTGATTTCTGTGCTTGTTGCTTTCTTTTTGGGTCTTGCAGACTTCTCGTTTTCAAAACTTTTGGGAAGTATTATTACTCTTTAATTTTAACCAACTATGGCTAAACAACAAATAACCGGAGAAAAACATTGGTATGCTCTTCATACTTATGCAGGTTATGAAAATGCTGTTGTACGTAACTTAAAACAGCGTATTGAATCTCTTGGAATGGAGGATCGTATTTTTAATGTAATCGTTCCAACCGAAAAGAAAATTAAAATCAAAGGTAATAAACGAATTGAAGAAGAAGAAAAGATTTATCCAGGCTACGTTCTTGTTGAGATGATTGTAACAGATGACTCTTGGTATGCTGTTCGAAACACGCCTCGTGTTACTGGTTTTGTTGGAGCCGGAACAGTACCTGTGCCTTTGAATCCAAAAGAAGTAGAAGAGCTATTCAGACGAATGAATGCAGATACTCCTAAACATAAAATTGACCTTTCAAAAGATGACTCAGTTATTATTGCAGACGGTCCATTTAAAGACTTGGAAGGTAAGGTGGATGAAGTCGATGAGAATAGAGGTAAAGTACGAGTTCTTGTTGCAATGTTTGGTCGTGAGACTCCGGTGGAGCTAGACTTCTTGCAAGTTAAGAGAATATAAGGAGCGAAAGCGACTATATATTCCTTAATCCCGCCCTTCTTTAAGTATCTAAGGGCGGGATTAAGAGAATCTTAAAGGCGGGATAGAATGGTGGATTTAGTTGTTTGACTAAATTTAAACCCCGCCCTAAAATGCTAATACAGAAGGGCGGGGTGATGATTTTTATATTCGCTTTGCTCATTAAAAATCTATCATGTATTACGTTTATGTATTAAAAACAAACGAAGGTCCGTATATTGGCTATTCTACTGATTTAAAACATAGAATAGGTCAACATAAGCGGGCTAGACAAAAAGCAGATTTGGTGTACTATGAAGCCTACCTCACCGACGAACTAGCACGCCAGAGAGAGCTTCAACTCAAACAATATGGCGGTTCGTGGAGACTGTTACGCAAGAGGCTTCTTTTATAAAAACAGGGTTGGTTAGTGAAAATTTTTCATTACCCACGCCCATAAATACAAAAAGATGGGCGGGGCGATGTTTTTTATAGTCGCTTCGCTCGTTAAAAAACTATCGATGGCAAAAAAAATAACAAAAAAACTAAAACTCGTCATTCCTGCAGGAAAGGCGAATCCAGCACCTCCAGTAGGACCAGCACTTGGTCAAGCTGGTGTTAATATTGGTGAATTCGTAAAACGATTCAATGAGGCAACAGCTGAAATGATGGGTGATATTGTGCCTGTTGAAATTACAGTTTACGAGGACCGATCTTTTGATTTCATTCTAAAGACATCTCCAGCTTCTGCTCTTATAAAAAAAGCTCTTGGAATTTCAAGTGGTTCAGGTGCACCAAATACAAAAAAAGTTGGTAAGTTAACAAAGGCTCAGATTAAAGAAATAGCAGAAAAAAAGATGGTAGATCTTAACGCAGCTTCAATCGAAGCTGGTATGAAGATCATCGAAGGTACTTGCCGAAGCATGGGTGTGGACGTGATCTAAATCACGTTCACAAAGCTTTTGAGATAGAATTGAGTTTAGCAAAACGAAAATTATATCCAAAAGGTGTACTGTTCCTGTAAGGAATGGACGTGATCTAAATCACGTTCACAAAGCTTTTGAGATAGAATTGAGTTTAGCAAAACGAAAATTATATCCAAAAGGTTTG
>CAIZIN010000105.1 GCA_903933085.1 uncultured bacterium | reverse complement strand
AGCAGCTTTAATTGGTTTGCTTATGATTTTAGGTTCTTATGTATTTTTGTATACATTAAATCCTAAGTTAACTATTTTTAATTTGAAGATAGTTTCAACCAAGGCGATAGTGGGGGATGGAGGGGATCTATTTGTCTGGGCTGGAGGAAGTGGCCCAGGATCACAAATCGCAAATAAAGCATGGGCGGGGTCAAGCACATTAGGAGGTATTGCTGGTGGAGTGCCTCAGTTTATAGGCCCAAATGGTGAAATTTATCCATTGGTGACAGCGTACTCCCCTCAAGAGGGCGATATCAACGGAAATCTTAAGATGGAAGGAGGTTATGGATCTTCTCGCCCAGGCCCAGATGGAAAGTATCTAGTTCGAACCTTAGAAGATATTCAGAGTGGAAATTCTAACTATGTTACATTAGCAGGTGATCCGAGCTTATATGGAACTGTTTATACAATACCTTCTATCTCATACACAGACAAAGTTGGTCTTATACACACATTAACAAACGTTACTGGTGTGGTTCATGACACAGGAAGTGCTTTCACAGGTAAAACTTATAAAATCGACGTTGCTGTAGGAAGAGACTACACTACACAACAAACTAATATCCAACCGTTTGGTGGAAGACTAAAATAAATCATGAAAAAAACAATCGCAATAATTATAATAGTATTTTTAATTCTTCTTGGAGGAATAGGATATTATCTTTATCTAAATAACGGAAATCAAAGCATTAGCTCTGGAAAAATATTTAATAATGTAAAAAACTTCTTTCCGTTTGGTGATCCAAGCACACAAACGGAACCAGTAACTCAAAATGACACAAACACACCAACCCAAAATACAAACATCCAACCAATAAAAATTGATAGAATGTTTCAAATCTCAAATGTTCCAACAGCTGGATATATATCAATTGACACCATCTCCACCAGCTCTGAAATTTTCTTTAACAAAGAAAAAAACGCAACAACAAGCACCACAACAAAACAAACAGAGACTTTTGTGCGTTTTGTTGAAAGAGCAACAGGCCATATATTAGAAACAAAAATTTCAAACCTAGAAAAAAATCGTATATTAAATACTACCATTCCAAAAATTTATGAATCCTACCTAAACTCAAAAGGATCAGAATTCATAACTAGGACACTTTCAGGAGAAAATATTGTTACAGAATATAGAAAAATAGAATTTGGTACATCAACAACAATAGGAAATATTGTATCGACGATAAATTACCCCTCAAATACAGATATATTCATCACAAAAGGGGATACCGTATTCTACACAACAAAAACATCTTTTGGATCAGTGGGATATTTAAGTAATTTTGACAATAAAAAACCAATACAAATATTTTCTACACCCCTTAGGGAAATAGGTGCCTCTTGGAGTGGAGGTAACATTATTGAAATATTTAGTAAACCAAACTCTCAATACGATGGAATATCTTTTGTTGTCGATATAAAAAATAAAACAATAAAAGAAAGTCTTTCTGGAATATTAGGACTTACAACAAACATAAGCACAGATGGGGCATATTCACTCTACAATACAAACATAGAAAAACTAACACTTGGGGCAAAAGTAAAGAACACAAACACCGCAATATACCTTACAACTTCGACACTTCCAGAAAAATGTGTTTGGAGTAAAAAAAATACAAAAATTATATATTGTGCGGTTCCTAGGTATTTTACAAAAATAGGATATCCTGAAAAATGGTACCAGGGACAAATATCATTTAATGATGATTTTTGGAGTATTAATATAGAGACAGGGGAGCAAAACTTAATCTATAGACCAACCGCAGATGAAAAACAGTCTCCAGATGCAATAAACTTAAATTTAAACGATAAAGAAAATTATTTATTCTTTATAGACAAAAAGGATTTAACCTTGTGGGGACTGTCGATTTAGGAACACGAAACATTTAAATTATAATCCAAAATAAAATGCGTGACACTTTTCAATGTCACGCATTTTATTTTATATCTAGAAAGACTCTTCGGGGATTGTCTCAACGTACTTTATCGTCAAATGTCTGTCTTTTCCCATACCAACTGATTCAGTTTTGATATTTGGGTTATCTGTAAACAGAGCATGCACAAACATTCGCTCGTATGAGCTCATAGGCTCAAGCTCAACAGTAGTTTTGAACGATACAGCTCTATCTGCCATCATCTTGGCTTTATGCTCAAGCTGACGAAGCGTAGCGTCTCGGTAATCATTTATATCAATTGAAAAAATTGGATCAGTCTCAAGCTTTAGAACATTGGTCACCATCCTTTTCAGAAGAAAATTAAGAGACCTTAAAGTTTCCCCTTGTGGTCCGATCAACATCCCTGAATCAGTTGATTTTATAACAAAAACCGGCCCCATATGATTTCTTTCTACAATTTCTACGCTTTCATAAATAAACCCACCATTTGCGAGGGTATCTTCTATTATTTTTTTGATTTCTGCGTAGTTATTCATCCTATTTTTAGGTTATTTTAAATTTAATCTATATTTTTATTAAACAAATGTCAATCTTTTAAAAAATCTCGCCTAGAATATTTATATTCTAGGCGAGATAGTCTGAATTACAACAATTTAACTCTTTTTCTAATATAATATTCTTGCCCAATTGCAAACAAATTACTTATAGTCCAATATATTGCAACAACACTTATTAATCCGTAAGCAATAAAGAAGGTCAGCACCGGCAAAACATATCTAACTTGGACATGCATCCCTTTCATCATTTCGTCTTTAAATGAAATTTCTTTAGAACCGGTCTTTGCTTCTGGTTTTTTAAAATCTGGCATCGCTAATTTAGCTTGGAAAAATTGGGTTATACCAGCAATAAAAGCTAATATAAACACCTTACTTTGCGAAACATCAATAATACCCAAAAAATTCATACTAACCTGATCAGGATTTGGAACAAATGAATACAAAATGTCTGTTTTAATCACAGGTAAACCCTTCCAGATTGCAAAATATAAAGCGAAAATTACAGGAATTTGTATAAAAAGGATAATAATACTTGAAAATGGATTAATTTTGTTTTTCCTGTAAATTTCAAAAGTCTTTGAGGCTAATTCTTCTTTTTTATCTTTATAAGTTTCTTGTATCTTTTTAAGCTCTGGCTCAACAAGCTTCATCTTCATTTGAGTTTTAACTGCACCTAAAGATATGGGGTAAAGTACAAGCTTAACAATTATTGTAAGAAAAATAACAGCAAGTCCAACATCACCACCAGGGATAATATCAATAAGATACACCAAAAGGTTATAAATTGGATTATAAAGGGCTGTATTAAATAAATATGACATATATTTGTATATATTATAGGAGCTACCGAATATGAGCAAGGAGGTTTTTCATTTCATTTTCAATATCTTGAAAAAGGCTTTTGTTTAGGTCTCTTTTAAGCATTATTATATAAAAACATCCTTGTGGAATATTTTTTGAATATTTTTTAATTATTTCACGGATCCTTCTTTTATTTTTATTCCTACAAACAGCTGTTTTTGCTACCTTCTTGGAAACGATTACAGCAAAAAGTGTTGTTTTTAAAGGATTTTTTAGAACTTTTAACAAAAAAGAAGGGGAGTGGTATGACGCCCCCTCTTTTATAACCCTCAAAACATCTCCTTTTTGTATTCTAGAATACTTAGGAATCATTGATTTATACAGTAGTGATCTTTGCTCGACCTTTTGCACGGCGTCGTTTAAGAGTATTTCTACCAGTTTT
>CAIZIN010000104.1 GCA_903933085.1 uncultured bacterium | reverse complement strand
TTAATTAAATTTCAAAAAGAAAATAACATCACACCTCCTGAAGGATACTTTGGTCCAAAGACGAGAGGTGTTATAATTATCAAACTTATTAGTTTGTTAAAATCTTATAATTAAAAATATGAAAAAAACTTTAATCACAATCGCAACAACCTTAGGAGCCATCATTCTCGTTACTACAGTAACATATGCAGTAGGGGGTACATTAACACCATCAGGAACAGCAGGAGATGACACACAGTATTCTCTGAATGATATCTATACAAAACTCACCGAAGGTACAGACGGAACTGAAGGAACAGGTGCAATGACGGTTCCAGAAAGTGTTTCTGCCTCTTTTCGAACTCTCACAGAAATCTATAACTCAATTCCTGCAACTCTATCAATTGTCGCATCAACTACAACTGTCCCTGTTGGAATAAACAGAGCGACGACGACATTGACTGCGATTGATGCTGATTTAGTAGCGGGGAATATTGCTGATGGGGTGACTGTGTTTGGGGTGGTTGGGGAATTAACCTCAGGTGGAATTCCACAAACTAATGCAACATCAACTATCGCTAATGATGACGGAGACATACAAGCAGGAGTCGCTATGTCATATACTTATAATGGAGATGGAACAGTCACAGACGATGTCACAGGTTTGGTTTGGCAACAAGACGGAGCATACATGGCAAGTTCTTGGTCAGATGCAATAAGTTATTGTAATTCTCTTGCTTTGGATGGAGGTGGCTGGAGATTGCCCAATTATCGAGAATTAACCTCAGTAGTCGATTTAGGACGTCGTAATCCATCAATAAATCCAATATTCACCCATATGAGTAATGCCTATTATTGGACTAGTAGTACTTACCTTGAGGATACTAGCTATGCTTATTACGTGAGTTTAGCTAGCCCCATTGTCGGTGAGGCCACTAAGTCAATGTTCTTATATTATGCTTTTTGCGTTCGTTAGAATTATTTAATTATTTTCTCCAGGGCATAGACGTTCGTTTAAAAACTCTGATCTTATATCAAGAAAATATTAAATTTTATTTTTGAGACTGTGCAAAAGTCAAAAATGCTTTGAAAAGTGAAAACCACCTGTGGGTGGTTTTCACTTTATTATCATATAACGATTACACTAACAAGTATTATGAACTATATGACTGTCTTTCACTGATGTCTTATGAGCTACTAGGTTATTAAGACAATAGGGCTTATCTTTGGTATAATGAGCTACTACAAGAATAAGCTATTTTTATGTGGCAACTTTTTATAAATAAAAACTTAGTAGGATAAATGACCCAAGATGAAGCTTTTGAAATTTTAAAGACGGGAAATAATGTGTTTATTACCGGTTCGGCTGGGTCTGGTAAGACACATCTCATAAATCGCTATATTGCATTCTTGCGTGAACATAAAGTAGATGTAGCCGTCACGGCCTCTACTGGTATTGCAGCTACTCATATGGGAGGGGTGACAATTCATTCTTGGAGCGGGCTTGGAGTACGGGATACTCTTTCTGAGTGGGATCTTGAAATTTTAGAATCCAGAGCTTATCTTTGGAAGCGTTTTGAAAATGTTAAAGTTTTAATAATAGATGAGGTTTCTATGATGCATCATTTTCGTTTGGATATGGTGGATAGAATACTTAGACATTTTAAAAGGACAACAAAACCTTTTGGGGGAATACAAGTTGTTCTTGTTGGTGATTTTTTTCAGCTTCCTCCTATTTCGCGAGCGGGAGAACCTGAAGCACATTTTGTATTTAAGTCTGATGCTTGGAGTGATGCTGGATTCACGGTTTGTTACCTAACAACACAATTTCGTCAAACTGATGATGCCTACCTTACGGTGCTCAACGCCATTCGCGCTAACAACGTTGATGAAGACGCACGAGATCATCTACGAAAACGTTATAAGAAAAAACCTGAAGTTGATATTGAACCAACACGCTTGTATACCCACAATGCTGATGTTGATAGTGTAAATGAAACTGAGTTAGATAAATTAGAAACTGAAGCAACTTCATATTCGATGACTAGTAAGGGTTCAAAAAACCATGTTGAACTTTTGAAAAAACATTGTCTTGCTCCCGATACTTTGAGATTGAAATTAGGAGCTAAAGTAATGTGTGTTAAAAATAATTTTGAAGGAAAATATGTAAATGGAACTCTCGGTATTGTAACATCTTGTGAACCTTGGGAAGATCCTGTTATTCGTGTGGCGAATGGGCAAGAAATAAAAATTGGAAGAGTTGATTGGCAAATTGCTGATGAAGATGGCAAAGTTAAGTCTTCGATAAATCAGTACCCACTTCGTTTAGCTTGGGCTATAACAGTTCATAAAAGTCAGGGTATGTCTCTTGATGCTGTAGAGGTCGATCTTTCTCGTTCTTTTGAAAAAGGTATGGGATATGTTGCCCTTTCTCGTGTTCGATCACTTGCTGGTCTTTCGATTTTAGGAATGAATGAGACGGCATTTCAGGTCAACGATGAGGTGCTGGAGTTTGATTCAGAACTTCGTGAGCTTTCAAAGGTTGCAAGGAAGGCATTAAAGGAAACTGATTCTGCTTCACTTAAAAGGAAACAGGAAGCCTTTATTGGAAGTATATCTGACATAAAGATGAAAACGAAAAGTAAAAAACGAAGTACATATGATATTACAAAAGATTTTATTTTGACACAGGTTCCTTTAGATCAGATTGCTAAAGATAGGGATATGACAAAAGAAACTATAGTGAGCCATATTGAGAAAATTGTCGAGGAGGATACAACAGCTGATGTCTCATACTTACTTTCACACCTTTCTAATGGTAAAATTGAAAAAATTCGAGAAGCGATTGATGAGGTTAAAGTAGAATCTGATAAAGTCCTCCTTACGCCCGTTAAGGAAATAGTGGGTGATAGTGTTACATATTTGGATATACGTCTTGTTCGTCTTGTGATGCAAAAGGAGGGGCTTATATAGAATTTCAGATTTTTAATTCTAAATTTTAAATTATGAAATTGCTTAATTACTTTAAAATTTTAAATTTGAAATTGTAAATTATTTATATGTTGATAACTTTATTTGCAATTATTTTTCATGTGATATAATTATCTCATAAGCTCGAATGAGTTTTTTGAGACAAGTAGTTATTTGGTTCGACGCCTGAATAATTACTACATCTGAAGTTTGAAGTGATGATATGAATG
>CAIZIN010000103.1 GCA_903933085.1 uncultured bacterium | reverse complement strand
CCACATCAATCTTTAGGTGGGCTTTCTCCATTTAACTATCTCAAAAAATATATTGAGGAAACGAAAGAAGAAATTAAAGAATTAAAAAGAAGTGTAACTAACGCTTGCTAAATGTACAATATGCTTGCTTTTTACTAAAAATATGATATAATATGTGTTAGAAAAAGTAGCTCAAAAGGGGATACTTTGAAGTAAAAACAAACAGAAACAAAGCAATGAAATTAAAAGTAGGAAGTCTTCTAATTTTTATCATCTCTATTAGTTTGTTGTGGGTTTGGTTTGTAAAACAGCCAAAAACACATAAGCATGATCGAGTCGAAAGTCCGACTATTGAGGCTCCGGTTGAGATTGTCTCTGCCTTAAACAGGGTAGAAAAAAATCTCGGCAGTGTTGCTGAACAGCGAAGAGATATCAGCGTGATATCAAAGGCTCTTGGTGACTGTACGGTTACTTCAAAGGCACTTGGTAAGAAGGAAAAGAGTTGCTGGCTAGCACCTCTTCGTATGAGGGTGGATGTAAGAGAAGCTGTTGAAGCTTGGGAAAAGTTGCAAGAGCTTGATAAAGAACTTGCCAAAACTCCCAAATGGGGCGTTTCCAATGCCGAAAAAGCAAAAGGAAAATACCTAGAGGGAGCAGAAAAGAACTACCGACTTGTGTGTTCGCAGATTGGATCACCTTTTGCGGTTGTAGAAGGTTTGACGAAAAATGGCAAAAAAATCACCTACGGGGAAGTTTATGATGTCATTTATCGGATTCGATCTTGGTAAGTGTAAGTTTCATAAGGTGCACCCAGAAGAGATTTAATGTCTCTCGGGTGCACCTTTTTTGTTTGAAAATTATTTTTTAAATACTATTTTGTAGTAAATAGATTTTGTATATTATTTTTTTGTGTTATAAAGGATGAGGCAATAGTTCTTGAGTTCAGAAAATTAAAGTCAAAACATTTATGAATATCATGAAAATTCAAAATTCAGTAGATTCGATAGTCCGCAAAATGGTAGTTATTTTTTGTGTTGTGTTTATTTTGTGGGCAATAATTACCTCTGTAGAGATTACTTTTTTTTATAACTAGGTGCCCTTTGAAGATATTTTATATCTTACTTAGTGCGCCTTTTTTGTTACAATACAGATATGTACATACATGTAAAAGTCACAGCTGATGCTAAAGAAGAAAAAATTGAGAAAAAATCTGATACGCAATTTGTTGTGTCTGTAAGAGAAGAGGCCGAAAGAAATATTGCAAATAAACGTATTATAGAGATTTTTCGCGAAATGTACGGTACTAGAAAAGTAAGAATTACCAATGGTCACCACAGTTCTTCAAAACTTCTTTCTATTGATGTTGATGACAAGAAACAGTGATATAATGGGGGTATGGAAACAATAAAAATTAAAGCAACAAACACTACATTAACTCCAGCAATTATTAGTTATGTAGAAAGTAAATTAGGTAAGGATATTTTAGGAAAATTTTCAGGTCATGGTAAAATACTTGATGTAAATATTGATATTGGTAAAACAACAGAGCATCATACAAATGGAGAAATATTTCGGGCTGAGGTGAATGTTTTTGTGAAGGGTAGAGTACTCCGGGCGGTTTCTGATAAGGAGGACTTGTATTCAGCTATTGATGATGTTAGAGATGAGATCGTTGAAGTTTTGAGAGATTCAAAAGAAAGGAAAGATGCTTTGTGGAGAAGGGGGGCAAGAAGTATTAAAAAGATGCTTAGGTTAGGATAACAGATAACGTGGAACAAAAATGCGGGGCGCCCGTT
>CAIZIN010000102.1 GCA_903933085.1 uncultured bacterium | reverse complement strand
TATATTTAGCATAGGAAGAATACGAAGCTCAGAATTTTCCAAAGGAAAATTCTGAGCTTCGTATTCTTTCAAACTAGAGCCTGATCACTACTTTGCTACTGCAACAGCCTCGTCAAACTTAATTGATAGAAGTTTTGATGCTCCACCAGCTCCCATGGTTACTCCATAAAGGACTCCGGCTCGACTCATAGTTTCTCTATTATGAGTAATCAAAATCAATTGAGAGTATTTCGCAAGAGATTCAATCATATCTCCATACTTTCTTGAATTAGCCTCATCGAGTGCAGCATCTGTTTCATCTAAAATAATAAATGGAGGGGGATTAACTTGTGAAATTGCAAACAGTAAAGCAATAGAGGTTAAAGCTCTTTCTCCACCAGAGAGCATCATTAAACTTTTCACTTTTTTAAATGGATGAGAAACATCAATTTCAATTCCCTCCTCATATTCTTCTTCAGTATCACCCTCAAAATTTTCTTCAATTTCTGAAAGTTCTCCTCGCTTTCTTTTAATTTCTCTTACTACTCTAAGTCCAGCATGACCACCTCCAAACATCTTCTTAAAGAATTCTGTGAAAGCCAAATTGATTTTATCAATTCCTTGTCTAAATTCTAAATTAAGTTTATCCTCAAGTTCTTTAATTAAAGAGGCGAGCGATATTGATGATTGTTCCAAGTCAATAACTTCTTTTGCGAGAAAAGAGTCCCTCTCTTCAGCATCTCTAAATTCTTTCATTATTTCTTCACTCCCGCCACCACCCATCTCTTCCAAACGAATTTTTATTTTTTCAATATTTCTTCTTCTATCGTGTTGAACGGTTCGATTTTCTGAAAGGATAGTTTCAAAACTCAACACTTCCCCATTTATATTCTTGATTTCGTACTCATCGTAGCTTACAGCTTCTCGCCCACCCAAGACACGAGCTTCTTCTAGTTCCCTTTTAAGTTCTTCATCTTCTAGAGCGAGTCTATTTTCTTCTCCACGCAACGAGCTCACCACAGCAAAAAGCTCATTTTGTCTTGCCATGATTTTGAAAATATTTTTCTCAGCCTCCATACTTCCTTCTTTATCTTTATCAATTTCACTTTTCACAAAAACTATTTTCTCACGGAAAGAAATTTCATCACTCTTTATTGATACAATTTTGTCTTCAAGTTCATTTCTCTTCGTCTGCAATTCATTTAAATCATTTTCATATGAAGCAACTTCATCTGTAGTAACAACACCTTTGTTGTGCTCAACAAAAGCTCGAAGCTCTTCCTTAATTTTTTGTACCAAACTTCTTATCTCCTCAATTCCTGAAACTTGATTTGCTTCCAAGGCAAGACCTTCGATATTTTTTGCCACAACTTCTACATCGCGCAAATAAACTGTTTTTGTATCTTCTCGCATTAAAGCTTCTTTTTCACGCCGTATAAGGCGCTCTATAGAATGAACTTCTCCCTCGATTCTTCCAGCCTCACGAAGTAGCTCATTTTTGTTTGTGTCTACTTCTCTTAAAGCCTGTTCAAGTGACATAAGCTCGAAAGTTTTTGTACTTTCTGTTTTAGATGCTTCGAGCACAGCTTTAGCTTCAGCTAAGTTTTTCTCAAGTTCGGTAAGCTCTATTTTAGGAGCGTGCATTTCTTTATGGATTCTTTCTTTTTCGTTTGTGATATATGATGACTCCCTCTTTAAATATTCTTTATACAAAACAACAAGCTCTTCACGAAGTAAGCGAGCTTTTTCAATTTTTTCAACTTGCTTTCGCAGAAAACGAATATGTGGGGCAAGCTCTCGACGAAGAGATTCTACTTTTTCAATATTCTCTTTCGTCTTCTCGAGCTTTCTTTCACTCTCAACTTTTTTGTATTGATATATTTTTAAACCAAGAGCATCCTCTATCATTTCTCTTTTCTCTTTTGTATTTGCATTCAAAATTCTGTCGGCCTCACCCTGAGAAATTATATGATGACCTGATGATCCAATATGTGCAGATGCGAGAAGCTCAGAAATATCTTTCAAGCGAACAGCACTTCCATTTATCAAATATTCATTCACAGAGTCTCGATGAACAATTCGCTCTAATGTCACTTCATCAAAATCAATAGGTAAAAACTTTGAACTATTATCAAATGTAAGTTTAACACTTGCACGATTAACTCTTCCTGCTTCAGCTGCGCCATTGAAAATTAAATCCTCTCCTTTTTTTCCACGTAAAGATTTTATCGACTGCTCACCAAGCACAAAACGAAAAGCCTCAGCGGCGTTTGACTTTCCAGAACCGTTTGGACCAACAATAGATGTGATTGGCGTAGAAAATTCAAGCAAACCCTTTTTCGCAAAAGATTTAAATCCATTAATTTCAAGAGATTTTAGAAGCATAGTTGTTAATTATGATAACATAATTAACAAGAATTATGAATTAAGAATTAGGAATTAAGAATGGGTACGATCTCTCGTCTCTGTCATTCCGGCGGAGTTGAGCTTGGGACGGGACCCGATTTCAAGAGCTTTTGAGATAAAACTGATTTTATGAAAGTTTTATCCAAAAGGTGTACTGCGACAGTAGGTCGGGAAATTCCAGTCTCGCACCCGCATTGTCATCCTCGTAGCAACGGGGATCCAAGTCTTGTTCCTTCTGTCATTCTGACGAAGGCCGGAATCCAATCTGCAGTATTAATCCATGGATCCTCGCATTCGTAAGGATGACAAAGTGTGTTTGACAAATCTAATCCTCATGGTAATTTGAAACAAATTCAGAGCACATAAGTCCTCGTTAGGATTCGTATGTTTTGAAAAACAGAAACGAAAGAAATGAAAGAACAGTTCCTTAATACAATTTCCCTTTGTTTATCAAAAACACCCCTAGCGATCATTAGTGACTGCGGAATCTTTTTCTACATTCCGCCAGAATTAAGTCAGGAAGACGCAGAGGAGGTTGTGAAAGAAGTTCAAAGTTGGCCAAATGCAGTAGTGGAGGTTATTAATTCTCCTAAAACCCAAAAACGTATCCTTTTGGTCTCAAGTTGGCGAATGCAATAACCGAGTCCCCGACTCGGTTTTTTCTTTGTATACAAAAAAACCACACGCAAAGCGTGTGGTTTTTTTAGCTAGAGCCTAGTTGCCTAGAGCCTAACAACTGGATTCAATTAGAATCGTCGTGGAGCTGATGTTCTTTCTTCCATTGGACGTGCAACGTTTACAGTTAGCTTTCGTCCGTCGAAATCTTTACCATCGTACATTTCGATAGCTGCTTGAGCTTCGTCATCTGTTGACATTTCTACGAAACCGAATCCTTTTGATCGGCCACTCATCTTGTCAACAATAACCTTTGCTGATTCAACCTTACCTGCCTTTGAAAACGCTTCAAAAAGCGCGTCATCGTTAGTACTGTAAGGCAAACCTCCTACATATAGTCTCTTTCCCATTGTATTCTTCGTAGTCTTTAAATTAAACGTAAGGCGACTACCCCCTCTCACTTACACACACAGGCTCCGCCTTAGTAGCACAATGAGAAACACTTACACCCTATATTATACACCCTCTTAGCGTAGAGGTCAACAAAAATAAGTATATTATTCTAAAACACCTTATTATTGGGCTTATATTTACATCAATTACAAGAAGTTATTTTTATGCTAAAATATCCACATATGAACTTCGACTCATACCAAAGACTTAGTAGAAAAACTTTTTTTGTTTTACTTCTTCAAAATAGTTTTGCAGCTATAACAGTTACTTTTGTTTGGTTGGCTTTTGTCTTTATTAAAACCTTAAAAATTTCAACATTTTCTTTCTTTTCAAATGCACAAGACACTGTCGCTCTTACATCAACCATATTAGATTTTGCAATTGTCTTAGGCTTAATATTAGTACTCCTATCTTGGCTAATAGCATTAATAGATTCTATAATAAGATATTTCACTTTCTATTTTATGTTATCTTCAGATGGAATAATTATAAAACAAGGATTATTACACATAAAAGAAATTTCAATTCCGTACAGACATATAGAAGATATAAATATTAATCAATCGCTTCTATATCAAGTGCTTAGAGTATGCAAATTAAACATGCTTACTTCTGGACAAGATCAAGACAATAATCCAGATCATTCTTCGGAAATAGAATTTCCTGTAATGGAAAAAACACTCGCAGATGATTTAAAAAAAGAATTACTCACTCGATCAAATATTCAAATCACAAGTGAAGTTGTTAAATAATTAGGAATACTTCTTTTGCTATTATGCCACAAGAGTACTTCTTGTTTCCAACAGCTGTTGGTACCCGGGAGTGGTGCTAATTCGCTTTGCCCACAAGGAAACAAAGTCAAACTCTAGACCCTAGTCAAACAAAGACTTTCCTCTTCAAGAAAGTCTTTGTTGTATTTTATATTCCGTATTAGCTAGAGCATAGTTGCTGTTTATAGCATCTTACTCCCCAACATCGACATCAACTTCACCGCCGCCTCCTGAGCTACCTTCGTATCCTTACTATTCACAAATGATTCCCATTGAGCAGTAATAGCTTTGTCTTGTAGTTGACGTATATCATTCTCTAACCTCAC
>CAIZIN010000101.1 GCA_903933085.1 uncultured bacterium | reverse complement strand
TTACTCGTTATTCTAAGGATTCCAAACAAGATTTGCTAAATGTGACAAAAATTTGTTATAAATAGAGGGTTGAAGGGGTTCAAGGGGTTGAAGAGGTTGAAAGGGTTGAAGGGGTTCAAGGGGTTCAAGAGGTTGAAGAAGTTGAAGGGGTTGAAGGGGTTGAAACTTTCAACTCTTTCAACATATATGTCTTTTCATAAATTAATTCACTAGTGGGCATTAGATTTTAAAATTTGTTCTTTGAAATTATGAAGTAATCGCAATTGTAGATGTTTTTTGTAGCGTGACGATTTGAATGAAAAGTTGGATTTTTGCTTTGAATAAAACATTAATCCATGAATCAAGGCAAATTTATCTTCGCTCAACTTACAGATTTTTTACCTCGCAGAGTCTTTGATAGGATAGTTGACAAATATGATGGTAATAAGTATGTAAGGTCCTTTAGCTGCTGGAATCAGATGCTCTGTATGGTGTTTGGACAACTAACAGCCAGAGACAGCATGCGGGATTTAATGTTAAGCCTTGAAGCTCATCATCCGAAGTATTATCATCTGGGCTTTGGCTCAACGGTCTCTCGCAGGAACCTTGGTAAAGCAAACGAAAGGCGTAATTACAAAATCTTTGAAGAATTTGCTTATGTTCTGATTGAAGAAGCCCGCAGAAGCTGTTACCGTGATGATTTTGAGATCGAAGTTGAGGGTAATGTTTATGCATTGGACTCTACAACTATCGACCTTTGTCTAAACATCTTTTGGTGGGCGGAGTTCAGAAAGCATAAAGGAGGAATCAAGCTCCATACCTTATATGATGTAAAAACTTCCATCCCTAGCTTTCTGTATATAACCAATGCTAGTGTTCATGATGTCAACATCATGGATATCATTCCATACGAAGCCGGGAGTTTTTATGTTGCTGATAAAGGATATATCGACTTTCTAAGGCTGTATAGAACCCATACTAATGGATCATTCTTTGTAACAAGAGCAAAGGAAAACCTACAGTTTAAAAGAATGTATTCCAGAGCTGTAGATAAATCAACCGGAGTACAAAGTGATCAAATAGGTAAATTGGTGATTTACAAATCAAAGAAAGAATATCCTGAAAAGCTCCGTAGAATTAAATTTTATGACAGCGAACACGATAAGTACCTTGTTTTCTTAACTAACAACATGGACCTGAAAGCATCTGAAATAGCCTTCCTTTACAAAAAACGATGGGCGGTAGAACTGTTTTTCAAATGGATGAAACAGCATCTTAAGATTAAATCCTTTTGGGGTACAACCCTAAATGCAGTAAAGATCCAAATATATTGTGCAGTCATTGCTTACTGTCTTGTTGCCATTGTAGGTAATAAATTGAAAGTTGACCGTACAATCTACGAAATACTACAGATTTTGAGTATCTCTTTACTGGACAAAACGCCTATAAAAGAGATACTTACGAAGTGCGATTACAATAATGTCAAAGAACTACAAAATAAACAACTAATAATCAGTGGGTTTTAAGCGCCCACCAATGATATTTTTTAAAGAAGACTACAGGCTGCCGGTGTGAGGTAATCCTTCAACTCCTTCAACCCTTTCAACCCTTTCAACCCTTTCAACCCTTTCAACCACTTCAACTTCTTAAGGAATGGCATGCGGCGTGCGGCTTACGGTGAAAGGGGGATGCTGAGCAGTGCGAAGCAGGGGGTGAGTTCATGAGGATAACAAAGGCTACAGGCGTCAGGAAGAATATTTAACTCCAAACTCCTCTTCACTTTAAGTATTTATTAATTGTGAAATTTCTTACATTTACCATTCCTCATAAAATTTAAACTATTTATGAAATCCATATATTTTTCAGGACATACACTTAATGAGCCGAAAATTTTAAGTATATGATAATCAGGTTATTGTAATTATATTTAATAAGGATGAAGATTGCAATTGTTGGTACAGCGTATCCTTACAGGGGAGGATTGGCTGCGTATAATGAAAGATTGTCACTCCAGTTTACACGCGAAGGTCATGAGGCTGTAATATATACATTCAAAATGCAGTATCCCGGGTTTCTTTTCCCGGGGAAAACGCAGTTTATTAATGGCCCGGCACCGGCAGGTATCAGAATACTAAGACTTTTGAATTCAGTCAATCCCATTAACTGGATAATAGCGGGTTTTAAAATCAGAAAATCAAAACCCGATATACTGATTTTTAAATACTGGCTGCCTTTTATGGCTCCCTGTTTTGGAACTATTGCCCGGATTGTCAGATGTGGCAGCCATACCAGGGTGATCTGTATTTTTGATAATGTTATCCCGCATGAGACCCGCCTGGGCGATAAAATGCTAACAAAATATTTTGTAAACAGTATCCATGGCGCAGTAGCAATGTCCCAATCGGTTTACGATGATCTTAACCTGTTTAATAAAATCATTCCCAGAAACCTAAGTCCGCATCCTCTCTTTGATAATTTCGGAAATGGATATAAAACAGAGACAGCAATTGAAAAACTTGGTCTTGAAAAGGATTTCTCATATATGCTTTTCTTCGGTTTTATCCGTGCCTACAAAGGGCTCGACCTGCTCATTGAGGCTTTTGCCGACGTGAGACTAAGGAATAAAAATATAAAACTTATTATTGCCGGGGAGTTTTATGAAGATGAAGCTCCTTACATGGAAATGATAAAGCAGAATAACCTCGAAAAAGAGATAATCGTTTTTGACCGTTTCATCAACGACGAAGAGGTGTCGTTGTTTTTCAGTGCCGCTGATCTTGTTGTGCAGCCATACAAGAGCGCGACTCAGAGCGGTGTAACACAAATAGCTTTTCATTTTGAAAAACCAATGCTGGTAACAGATGTCGGCGGACTAAAAGAGATTGTACCTCATGGTAAATGCGGGTATGCTGTTAAACCTGAAGCAGGAGACATTGCTGAAGCAATTATTGATTATTTCGAAAACGAACGGAAGTCTCTATTTATTGAAAATGTGAAAGAGGAAAAGGAAAAATATTCATGGAGTAAAATGACAGCTTCTGTATTTGAGGTTTCAAAAAAGTATTAAGATGATAATAAGAAGTAAAGCACCCCTGAGGCTTGGTTTGGCCGGTGGAGGAACAGATGTATCGCCATTTTCAGATAAGTATGGCGGAGCAGTTCTGAACGCAACCATAAGCTTGTACGCTTATGCAACAATTGAACCTTCAGATGATGGAATGATTATTTTGAATTCCATTGACAAAGGAATAGTTATTAAGTCAAAATCTATAGACAATCTGGTTATTGATGGTAATCTTGATCTTCTAAAGGGAGTTTATAACAGGGTTGTTAAAGACTGGATAAAAAAGCCCCTCTCATTTGTACTTACCACTTATG
>CAIZIN010000100.1 GCA_903933085.1 uncultured bacterium | reverse complement strand
TTGTGCTCTCGGTTGGAATCGAACCAACATTAACGGCTTAGAAGTCCGCAGTTCTATCCATTGAACTACGAGAGCATATTTTACTATTTCACACATAAACGATTGGAATCGAGTCACAAATATTTTTCTGCAAAAGTATTTTTTTACTAAAAAATCTTTTCCACATGGCTCGTGTCGTCACCCTCCGCCCTTGCGCTCAGATACTCATCTGAGCTCACTGAAAAATTTTCTGACCACACCTCAGCTCGACAGCTTCCGGTCTTGCGCTTGGGTCACACATAATTTCATGCTAGAAATTTGTTCGACCCCGACTCAGTCGCCTTCGCTCCTTCCGTCTTTCAATCTGATACCCATCAGATTGAACCCACCCCAAGCTCACAACACTAACGGCTTAGAAGTCCGCAGTACTATCCAAATAAAATATCTCAATTTCTCGATATTTCATTTTTGAGACCCTCTCGGTTCTCAACGACTTCGTCTGCTCTCCTCCACGGTGAAAACTAGAGTTTTCCCCGACCCCCTTTCCATTTTTATGTATTTATACTAATACATAAAATTGAACTACGAGAGCATATATTCAATATAACATGAAATGCATTAAATATGTGGGTATAATAAGAGAGAAATGGTGATTCGTCAAATTATAAAGAAGGATCTGAAATGGTAGGTTTATTCAACCTCAGTTCACCCATAGCTTTTTGTCTATCCTCCATACGACTAATTATCCCTAACAAAACTTCCTTTTTAATTTTTTTATCATTCACAATAGTAGGATCAGACTTAAAAAGATCAACTTCATCAACTGGATTTAAAAATATAAATAAACCAAATCCTGTAGCAATAAAAAAGCAGATAAATAATGTAGTTAAAAGAATTTTCCAATCAACATATTGATTTTGTCCAAAGAAAGAGATAGTTTTCTCCCTTGTCTTAAAACTCATAAATATTTTTTGTTTAATTTTATTCATATATTTAAAACATTACCCCAACAATTGTTATATCAGCTGACCAAGATCCTCCGCTTTGTTCTTGACCTTCACCTCCCCCATTATTTGAAAGTCTTACATTTTGAATTTCTGTTTGATAAGGCAATTCTTCTAGGATTCTGATTAAATAGTGTAAGCTAGAATATGAACCTCGTGCATTCACAACAACAGAAAGCAGATTACTATTCGTTGTTGATTTTTTTTCAGAAACTGACTGTGTTGAAATTTGAGTTCTAGTCGTAGAAGCTAAAGATTCAATGCTATCCAAAAAATTTACAACCTCATCACGCTTAATGAAAAAGGTGTTTGCTTTTTCACTGTCAGTTTTTATAGTAGAAAAAGATTTAATCAAAGAATCAAAAGACTGTATTGAATCCTTTTCTATTATGATTTCTTGCTCGAGAGCATTAGAAGACTCCTGCATACTCCTCAATTTCAAGAACTCGTACACCACAACAGATGTCATTGAGATAAAAATCAAAATCCATATGTAAAGTATTATTTTTGTCTTTTTATAATTCATCTTGAAGTACTCGAAGCTGTTAAATTAATGAAGAAATTAATATTTTTTTCACTAGCTAGGTTTGAAAGTGGAATATCTGAAGATGTAGACCATGAAGAGGCTTTAACCTCTTTAGAAAAATTAATTAGACTAAACCTTGAATATGCCGAGCCTTCCAAGGAAACCTCTTTTACTGTATCACTTTTCTTTGTATAGGAAATATTTTTAAAACATATACCTTTACTTTTAAGGAGAAGTGCCTTGTCGATATAATCGGTAGGTTTATCCCCAGGAATCATTGCTACTACTTTAAGCCTGTTCTCCAAATCTTTTACATTAGTCAAAATTATATTTCTGTCTTTTGCTTTAGAAGAATTTTGTATTAACTGCTTTGTTTCTTCTGCTATTTTCTTTCTTGAGCTTATCAATATGTAAGATGGAAAAATCGCAACAAATACAAACACGTCAACCAAAGATAATATTATAAGTAAAACAATAGAGAAACGACGTAAATATTCTCGCCTAATCTCATTTTTATAATCTTTTGGAAGTAAATTAAGCATCAAATTTTTTAGGTAAAGAAAGTCCTATAGCTGTAACAAATCCCAAAGCATCATTTGCACTAATGTTTGGAATAAAATCATTATAAGAAAAACAAGAAGCCCAAGGATCAGCAATTCTTACAGGAATTTTTACATTTCTGGACATATATGGAAGCACACCAGGAATCGCGGAGTCTTTTCCCGAAAGGAGAATCTCGTCTATTTTCTGAATACCAGGAGTACCAGAGGTTTTGTGGGTAAACCAATATATTATAAGTTTATTAATTTCATCCTTAATTGAAGAGATTGCACCAGAAATCGACTCAAAAAGTTTCTCATCATCAACTTTTCCTAAAACATCTTTATTCTTCAACTTCTCTGCGTCTTCTAAATTAATAGAAAGTGAACGTCCGATTGCGTCTGTAAGATTACTACTCCCAACATATAGAGTTGATGTAAAACGCACAATTCCAGAGCGAACAATTGAAAAAACTGTCTTGTTTTCACCAATATGTACTATTAGATATGTACGAACATCTCCTGGAGCAACCAAAGCCCTTGAAATAGCCCTAGATTCTAATTCAAACGAACGTGGAATCAAAGATGCTTTATTATATAAGTCTAAATATTCATTAATCACACTCTCCTGCACAGCCGTCACACTCAATTCAATCTCCCCTTTTTCGTCTCTACCTATAATAGTGTAGTCAAAGATAGCTTCTGCTGCTGAAATTGGAGCATTGTCTTCAATTCTAAAAACAATAGCATCCGCGATATCACATTCTGGCATTTCTGGAATTGAAATATTGAAAACATATGCTTTCGATTCAGGAAGAGAGGCTTTTACGAATTTATATTTTTCTTCTTTAGAAATAGAGGCGAGAACTTTAATCAACTCCTCCTTTTTTATGATATTTCCAGAAACAACAACTCCTGGAGCTAATTTTCTTTCACCAAAATGATGAGGAATATAATTATGACCTACCTTCAACAACTCAGCGAAGCGTACTGCCCCATCAGAAATATCAATTCCAATTGCAGGCATTTCTAAAAATCTAGGTATAGATCGGAAAGCACACGTCTGAACTCCAGTCAC
>CAIZIN010000099.1 GCA_903933085.1 uncultured bacterium | reverse complement strand
GCCGGGCATCATGATATCCATGAGCACCAGATCAATCCGATCCTGCCCTTCCAGCTGCTTCAGAGCCTTGGCGCCGTCTTGCGCGATCAGCACCTTCAACCATCGGTATTTCAGCTATGATATCACATTTTTCTAAAACTTTTTTAGGGACCCCAAAAACTTCATTTCCAATAATAATAGCAGAATTATTTTTTAATTGTACTTTTTTATAATCTATAGAATTTTCTGCTTGTTCAATTGCAATAATTGAAAATTTTGCTTTTTTAAGTTTTGTTATAAGAGGTGTGATAGTTTTAAAATATTCCCATGGAATTGTTTTTTCTGCCCCCAAGGCAGTCTTAGCAATATCTTTCCTATCTCTATCAAAACGGTCAACAGGGGTGGCACTTTCTCCAATTAAAAATATTTTTGAAATACCACAAGCATCAGCTGTACGGAAAATCGACCCCACATTGTGGGTGCTTCTGATGTCGTTTAAAATCAAGACTGTTTCTTTTTTCATAATTTTCAATTACTGTCTCGACACCAATCCGCGAATGAATGCGAATGACACGAATGGAATTCTCTCGTATTGTCATTCCGGCGAAGGCCGGAATCCAGTCGGCAAAAATTCAATTCATTAAATTAAATACAAATAGATTTTCAGCCTGGATTCCGGCCTTCGCCGGAATGACAGAAGTAATATTTGTATTCTATTCGTGGCATTCGTCGTAGTCCATTTGCGTCATTCGTGCCGCGTTAACTCATCTGTACTATTGGTGTCGTATTCTATTATGTTATAATATTTACATGTTAAGTGCCTTCCCTCAACTATTTAGTTATTCACTTCTCGCCATAACCATGCTTCGGGTAGTTTTCGGCTTATGGTTTTTAGCTTATGGATACAGTACATTATTTGACACTAATTCTCAACATAAAAAGAACCTATCTCAATTTGAAAAAATAATTGCCAGTCTTGCTTTACTTGCTGGTCTCTTAACATTTATTGGACTCTTTACTCAAATAGCTATTTTAATAGGCCTCTTTATCCTTATGTTAAAATGGTATCTTGATGTAAAACCAAAAAATTCAAATAGAGAAATATTTACTTTTGGTTTTTATATAGTCATTATAGGCCTAGCTTTACTATTTTTAGGTCCAGGTGCTTTCGCGCTAGATTTGCCTTTATAAAAAATATTTCGAAATGGAAAACACACCGAACGCATCAAATCAATCTATGCTTACAGGACCTCTTAAGCGTTTTTCTGAAAATGATCCCACCCTTCGTTTAAACCGTCTTGCTCAAAGTCTTCACTCAACAGAATTTTCTCTAGAAGATGAATCCTCAGTATCTGTTGTACGGAGAAGAGATAATAAAAATAAAATAACGATAGGGACCCGGCCTTGGTCAGCAGACGCTATTAGTCGATGGAATATTGGAACCACAGACAAAAACGAACAAATACTCATTAAACTTTCTCACGAACTCGCTCACGCCTATCAAAACGAAAAGGGTTACGAACAAGCATTGATTGATTTTCTAAACGGAAGTAACAATATCCCAGCCGATAAGATTCCTTATATTGAGCTGTATGCATTACTTTCTGGAATTGGACCGATAAATGGACTAGTTCAAGAACCTATATATGCTCACCAAAGCCAAAGTACCGGAGATCTGAAAATGGAAACACTTGAAGATATCACAGAATTAATATCAACATATATTATTAGTGATGAATATTTCCTCTACAGACTAGAAAATTCAGTAACAAATCTCAGCCATGAACAAAAGGAGGTGGTTGCAAGAAAAGTTATTGAGGTTTGTAAGGAGT
>CAIZIN010000098.1 GCA_903933085.1 uncultured bacterium | reverse complement strand
TTAATTCTTTTGACATATATGTTTCATTAATTTCTTTGCCCCTACTGATACGTATAGCAACAGTGCCCATTGGAATTCTAAGAATATCACTTATTTCTTCATATGATTTTTCTTCTAAATAGAATAAACTTAAAGGTTCAGAATATATAATAGGAATTGAACTCAGACACTTTTTTACTTGTTCAGATATTTCTTTTTGCTCAAAATTTTTAGTAATATCTTCCTCGCTTTCAAAATCAAAATCATCTGGCATTATTACCTCCTTTTGATACTTCTTTAACATATTCATTGCCTCATTGTGAACAATGCGATATATCCAACTTGAAAATTTCTTTTTTGTATTAAAACCATTAAGATTAATATATCCCTTTATGAACGCATCCTGAACAACATGACTTGCCCTATCCTCATCGTGAACTAAACTGGTTGCATACCTTAGCAGTTTATTCTTATACCTTTCAATTATGACAGCATAAAGATCACGATCGTTTGAGCGAACCTTTTCCACAATCTCTTCGTCAGTTAGTTTTAGACTTTCGCTCATACTATATATTTTATCCTATATTTTGCACATATACACCAAAATCCGACAGATGCCGGAGTTTGATTATTTATCCCTTATGTTTAACGATTCAATCCTCTGCCCATTCCCATACCTCCCATCATACCACCACCATTTCTACCTGAACCATTTTGTAAACCAAGTCCAAGTTCTTGACGAATCTTTTGAGCGTCTGCTGTTTTGCCCTGCTCCATTAACTCATGCATTTCTGCAAATTTAGCAAAATTTACTTCTGTAATAACCTGTGTTGCTCTGCTTTGATTTGGCATAAGGTTTTTCCATGCAGTATAGTTCTTAGTATCAAATGCTTTAAGCATTTCTGTGTGACGTCCTACTGAATAATTTGGACCCTGTACTGTCGGATCACCCCTATAAGCGAAAACTGAGCCTGCAGATATTGCTCCTACCCCAAGAATAAGTGCCGCTGCCCCTAGTCCTAATGTTGTTTTTTTCATATTGTTTTAATTTAAGATTAATAGCGAAAAGTTGATTTAATATATTCTCAACCCTTCTATCCTTAATACAATACCGGAACCTCTTTTCTTTCCTTTTAACATTGTTTCTACCCTCTTTTCAAATAAACCTTAACAAAAGCACTTTTGAGTTCATTTGCTTTTACTGATAGCAAATCTGCTTGTCCATTTTTTGCTAAAGTAACAACTTCTTCTAACTTTGTTCGAATAGATTGTATTTCTACATCATTCACAATTTCTTCAACTGCCTTTAATTTTGTATCTACTTCAGGATATACAGTGATTAACTGTGTTGCATCCTTTGCATCTGCGGCGGCAATTATCTTTTCCATAGCATCATGAAAATCTACCAAAGTTACAGCAAGCATTGAGAAATTATTCCTCTTTAGGATATCTTGGAATATTGGTCGTACTGCTTCAAAGCTCGTATGGGATTGTTTCAAATCCCCTTTATATACATTATCTTTTAATGAATTAATTACTCTCGACACCTTTTCAATATCAGCATTGAATTGCTTGTCTGATTTTATAGCATAAGGGTGATACACGGTGTATTTTGAAAGAAATACAGAATACAGAGCTATAAGCTGATCATAATTCGCTATAGCTTCATCTCTCTTGTCTTGCCCTGTATAGAAAAGAGTCTGCTTATAATAATTATTCATTCGACTGTAATCATCTAAAAAGAATTTCTTTGTGAAAAATGCACTGTAATAGCTTCCAACCACAGCAACAACGATAAAGAGAATAGCAAAAATCACCTTAATATAAACAGATGTTGGTTTCAATTTAGATTTGAAAGTCTTTATTCCAAGTACTTTATATAAAGCACAAAATCCTGTGATGGCTGTGATGAGACTTATAACACCAACAATATAAAATACAATTTGCCATGCGCCACCAAGCCAGAAATATGCACCTAGCATAAATACTTCGGCTATTAGCACACGGACCAAACGATCAATTATGCCCTCGTTTTTTAATTCTTGTAATTTCATATATTTATTTTAAAAGCTGAGCAAATGCATCTGGTTGAAAGCCAACTAAAATGTTTCCGTCTATATCAATGACCGGAACACCCATCTGACCACTTTTCATAACCATTTCTTGAGCTTTTGTTTGATCTTTGGTGACATCAACGTCCTCAAAAGGTACATTATTTTTTTTAAAATACTCTTTAGCATATACACAATAAGGACAGGTTGGTGTCGAATAAACTATTACTTTATGTTTTTTTGTATTCATATTTTTACTTATCTTCCTAAATTTTTTAATCAAAAATTTAGGAAGATTATTATTTTAATAATTATTTTGTTATTCGAGTTGCCGGAGACTATAAAGCTTATTATGATAGTCATCCAATCATCTATCAATCCGCGGTTATCGACAATATCTC
>CAIZIN010000097.1 GCA_903933085.1 uncultured bacterium | reverse complement strand
TCTTCCTCTCGTATGTTCTCATTCAAATAAAATGTTCTTTTTATTGCTAGGTGTGCGGTATCTTTTAGTATGTAATGATTAGTATCATCGGCAATAAAATTTGGAATATTAAATTTTGCCTTTATTTTTAGAAGAATATCTTGAATCTCTAACTGGGCTATTCCAACTATTGTGTATTTATCCATTAAAAAATTATATCACAGGTTCGAGCCCGATAGGGGGCAACAAAAAATCACCTTATAGAATAAGGTGATTTTGCTTGCTCCACTGGATAGAGGACGTTAGAACTTGTTTGGTGGGAGATATATGATTACCTCAACCCACAAATGTTATTTTGAGTAGAATATCTCAAAACGGTTTATTTACGTTCATCTCGTCAATGGAAATATTTAGGGAATTAATTAAATCTCTCATCCTTTTATGAAAGTCTTGAATCGATAATGATTTTTCACGAACGCTTGCTAGAGTCAAGTATCCATCTTCTTTATTTAAGTCTAAACCAAGTGATATTACCCCCATATTGAAACCAAGTTGAACTTTTCTTTCTTCAGATAATTCATCCCAATTTTGCACTTGAGAAAATCTTAGCACTTGTTCACATCCGTGTATAATAAATTTATTCATATGAAAATTATATCACAGGTTCTAACGCCCTACTCGTGTACGACTTTGTTTCCTTATGAGCGAAGCGAATTAGGAATACAAGAAGTGGCCTTGTGTCGCAAAAATAATCCTATATTTATAGGGCTATTTTAGCGGGCTCCACTGGATAGAGGACGTTAGAACCTGTTTGATTAGTGGGCAAAAGAAAAACCACCAAGTTTTGCAGACATGGTGGTGATGTTGTTGTGCATTACTGTTAGAATCTTCACTCTTTGATTCTGAGGTATAAAGTAATTCCACCAATCAAAATCATCGCACATCCGACAATCGGGTAAATAGGCTTATTATACGGAGGTAAAACGAGAAGAATCCCAAGTAGGACATTCATTGTATTTATAAAGATACTGTATTTTCTGTTCATTTCAGTGTTTTGTTGGCTAGAGTAGCGGGCTTTTCTAAAATATAAACTACAGCTTTTTTGGTATTTGTCAACCCCCTCGTAATGATTCAGTAGCGGAGGTTCGAACGTCCAACTCGGGTACAAAAATAACCCTATATTCTTAGGGCTATTTTAGTGGGCTCCGCGACTAGGGCTCGAACCTAGGACATCCTCGTTAACAGCGAGGCGCTCTACCAACTGAGCTATCGCGGAATATTGGTTTGTTGTATTAAACGTCTCTAATATTTATGTTTGTCTACCAACTGGTCACAAATATTTTTCTGGTGAAAAATTTTCTGACCACGGCTCGGCACCGTCGTGCCTGTGCCCTTGCGAAAGCATACCTATGCTTTCTCACTATCGCGGAATATTATCTAACTTATTTGATCACTATGGTTTAATGATCAAAATAGGTTTTACAATTTTTACATAGCTCAGTTGTGGGTCAACTGGTCACGTATAAAATTCTGTCAAAATAACCTATGGCTCCATAGGAACACTTGGATATAATAGCAAATAATATAAAAAAGGGAAGCTATAAGAGGGTTTTATGAAAAAGGGAATTATTCTGTAGATTCTGGCTTAATTAGGCCAGATTAATATGCTGTACATTATAATAGCGTTAGTTACACATTAGTTCTTTAAAACGTAAAAGATGCGGTAAGATTTGGTTGTTGAAGCCATTAATCATAACGCATCTTTTACATGCATAAGAATACCAAATTATTACCATATCAGC
>CAIZIN010000096.1 GCA_903933085.1 uncultured bacterium | reverse complement strand
TGAATAGCAGTATTAATTGTCCTATCACGATAATCCTTACGCTCTTGCGTCTTTTCTCGTGCTCCTAGTGGCGATACAAGCCACATACGCTCCATCTGTTCTATATTACATCCTGTCCAAAAGGCTAAATGTGAGCATAAAGCCATATCAGCAGAAGAGTCATCATTGTTATATGCAGAAATGTCTCCATTATAAAGAGTTTTAATTTTGTCTCCATTTTTTGATGAAAACATTTTAGACAAAATAGTTTCATCATCAAAGGATATAGTTGTTGGAATAGCAATGTTTTGTTGTATTTCTTTTTTACCCCATGGATAACCAATAATTGAAAGTAGGTTTATAGCTTCTTCTGGAGTAACTGTGCGAATAGGTAATGCTTCCTTATATGGATTGTTTGTAACAGTAAAATATCGTCCTGAAGTATAACATTCATAGGGTTCGTGTTTGTTTGCAATAAGTTTAAGTGGAGCAGTAAGTGATAAATAAAGATGCAATCCGGTACCAGAAGGACTAATTTCCGTATAACTATTCGCTTCAATTACAAGTTGAGCAATACTTTCTTTCTGTTCATGAACGATTATATTTTCATTAAGGCAATGGTCTAAATCAATACCAAGAAGCAATTGGTCTGGCATAAAAACTATCCCCATGTTTTGAGATGCTTCTATAATCTCTTTATATGTGGACCATGTTAATGGATCAACTGTGGATGCTTTTATCCCATTAATTTGGTAAGGAACTTTTGTTTTTATTCCATTTACTATTTCATATTTCCAATTAATCCAGCGTTTTTGTAAGCCAAAAGTTTCTGAGAGAATATTATTTTGATTAAGTAAATTCTTTTCCATAAGATTATTCATTAATTTTAATGATCTCCCAATTTTTTGAATTGTACTTAGTATCGAGAAACAAACACAAAGCATCTATATCACTTTGTATATCAATCCCACGATACATCCATGTTTTGAAAGTATTTTTAGTTAGAGATCGATTTTCAAAAAATTTCTCTACATGATTTCCATCTATAAAAATATTGCCAAAGGTAGAAATAAATATACTCCTGTTTTCAATAGGTCTTTCAAAGATGAAAAAATATATACAAGAATAGCTTAGACCACATTCGTCTATTTCTACAAAAATTGTTTCTTCAATTTTTTCCTCTTTAACTACAAATGATGCTCTTCTCTCAGAAAGAGATTTTTTAATAACAACACTGATACTTTCTTTTTTATTCATATAATTTAATAGATTAGTTAATAATTTTTAATAGACTTAAGTCTCGCCTTGATTTCCCTTGTTTTTGCCCAGTAACTTTTTGGCTCTATAAGTGCCGAACCATTAAAGAAATTTTCCATCGTTTCTTCTAATTTTTTTGTGTTTTTAAATGTAAAAGTAAATTGTGGATATTTAGAGGAATTTATGTTTTCAATAGGAAATTCTAAAACTGCTAAATAAGAAACCAGACACATATCTTCTAGGACTATTAAATCTTTGTAATTAATATTCATATAATTTTTGTTTAATAAATGCTTTTCTTAGACAAAAGAAAAAGCTAGAACTATTTGTTCTAACTCTATATGAACTATGAGATTAAGTAGACGGAATGATTATATATTTAATGTGATTCAAGTGTGATTACTTTATAAGCATATAGCCATGACCTTTTATGTTTTTTATAATATCTTTGTTTTTAGATTTTTTTTGTGGAAGTATCCCGAGTGCTTTTTTTAAATTTCTTACAATAAAAGCCAAATTTCTTTTATTAGTTTTTGTTGGAGTAGTGCTGATTAATTCTTTATATGTTGCTATATAGTCTTTATTTTCCATTAACCTTAGAAGAAATTTAAACTCTTCACTAGTTGGATTTAAATTATTTTTAATATTATTTAGCTTAACTTCACCAGTATTTTTATTTAGGCTTAATTTACCACTTTTTAACTCAATTATTATTAAGTCATTAATGTTTTTTCCAGATAGTCCTTCGTTTAGTTCTTGATATTTTTTATAAACCTCATCAAATTT
>CAIZIN010000095.1 GCA_903933085.1 uncultured bacterium | reverse complement strand
ACACTTGTGAGTAGAAGAATTAAAAATAAAATTTCAAATTTAAAGTTTTAATATAATATTTATAAATTATATCAAAACCAGAATTTTATTCACCTGTCAAACAAAAAGTTATCCACAGCCTCAAAACCTTCGAAAGTATGCAGCAGATCGCACTTGGTTAAAACTTGCCCAGTAGTAGATTTTGGGCTTACAAAAATGTATGCATTTTTGCATAATAACAACCTTGTTGTTATTCAACCCAAAATTCACTACTGGGCTTGCTTTTTCTGTAATATCATGATATAATATTAAAGTATGAGTACAAACCAAACTGCAGGTAAGTTGTTGCGGGATTTCCCAAAGAATGAACGCCGCGAACTCGTCATTGGCGGCAAAACATCGGCTGGCCCACTCGCTGTCTTCATGTACAAAAACCCCAGAATCTTCTGGTCTATTATGGGAACAGTGGCGACTCTCATTACCATGGGATTGATCGTGGCGATGAAATAGGCTCAAAAACACAAAGCGTGTGAACCCCCAAGTTCACACGCTTTTTTCTTTATTTAATTCTGAAGAAAAATATATTATGTAAAGAATGTGTTATATAAAAATACTGATACACATTTTGCGATAGCAGAATGTGTATCAATTTTATTTATTTTAAAAAGTTATATAATTATATTATGTCAATTGTTTTGGATATCTTGAAGGAAATGTACGACAAAGAACTAAATTACAAAGGATATAGGTGTAATATTTTTGGTATACCAAAATTGTCCGCATATGAAAAAAGAGCTATCTCATTAGCAATAAATAGATTAAAAAGACTAGCATATATTTGTGTCGAAGGTGAGCGCTGGAAAATAACAGATCGAGGTAAACAATATTATATTAAAAAGAGAAACTCCTTCAAACAATTTGATTCGTCGATTAACAACTCTAAACAAAATCTTATTTTAATTTTTGATATACCAGAGCCGAGAAAATTAGAGCGAGAATGGCTCAGAACCCAATTAAAAAATCTGAATTTTAAATTGGTTCAAAAAAGTGTTTGGCTCGGGCCGTCCCCTCTTCCAAAAGATTTTGTTAGATATTTAAAAGAAATAAAGCTTAGGGGCTGTATAAAAACTTACAAACTATCTAAGTCAAATTCTTAAAAAGATTAAATTTAATTTAAGTCAATATAAACTGATACACATTTTGCTATAGCAAAATGTGTATCAGTTTATATCTTTGTTTTACATCTGCGGACTATTCTTTTTACTTTTCACAACAAACAAATAAATACCTTTAATCACTAGAATTAAAACTGTTAAAATCAAAAAGATTTTGCTCAACCCACTTGCAACCACTGTCCTATCAAAACATATCATTCCTCCACAAAGTGGCTCTGTAAGGGAGACAATAATGAAGGCAATAATTGAATATGGGATCATTATTTTCATCCAGGTTTTAAGGAAATTAAATGGAAAGAATATTAGGAGAGTGATAGAGGAGATTATATATATTAAGCTATTGTATAAAGGTATTGCTATACCATCCAACCAAAACTCTTCACACAAAAAATCATTGTTACAAAAGCCAATTTCAGCAGGAAATCTTAGCCATTTTGAAATAGGTATCAAGACCAAAAGCAATATCAGTACAGCAAACAAAATTATTCTATGTTTCATTATTTAGTTAAATTATTTAATAATTGATTTAGCATTTGAAGGATTTTTTCTGCGTCTTCACTGCCTAATTCTTTCTTCTTGTTATCATTTTTTTGTTGCTTTTTTTCACCCCTCTTATTGTCACTATTTTCTTTTTGGTCTCTACTCTCTATTTTCTCTCTTTCATACCTCTCTTTAATTGCAAAGTCTTTGCTAAATTGCTTTATCTTAAGAATAGCATTTTTTGTTTTATTTTTCTCCAATGATTTTATAATTGCATCTACTTTTTTGTATATTTCTTTTTTTGTTTTCTCTGAAGCGTTGAATGTTTCAACTGTTTTTTTAAGAATCTGCAAGTATACTATTGGATCAAAATCCTTAGCTGGATTAATTGTGAAATCATTTTTACCATCTCCGTTTACATCAAGCTTTATTAACAAACCTGTGCTCGCTGTCCCAGTTGCTGAAATTGTGATTTCACCTTTCATATCGGGAGATGTGGGTATATCAACAAATTGCGCAGATGCTAAAGGGGCACCAGATGAAGAAAGAGTACTTGCCTCCAATGTAAACGTGCCTACATCCAAGCCTTGTAGCTTCACAGTATATGCTTTGGCATCATCTAGCAATACATACTTCCCTTCTCCAAATTCTACATATCTACTTCCTAAAATATT
>CAIZIN010000094.1 GCA_903933085.1 uncultured bacterium | reverse complement strand
GTCCCTCCCGCGAGCTCTTCAAGAGCTCGCTCCCAGTCACAAATAAAAAACCTTTCGTTTAAACGAAAGGTTTTTTATTTGTGACTGGGAGCGAGCTCTTGAAGAGCTCGCGGGAGGGACTCGAAAAGAATTTTGTTATTTTGTTAGCAAACAAAATCAAAATTCTGGGGTGAGCTCGGAAGAGTTTCCGAGCGCAAGACCGGAGGCTGTCGAGCCGAGGTGTGGTCAGGAAATTTTTCAGTAGAAAAATATTCTTGATCGAGGAGAAATTTTGTGACGACAAAATTTCGAGGTGACCGAGCCTCTCCACTACCCTATTTGATTTCTCGGCCAAAAATGCTAACATAATTTCGGAAAGGTATTTTATGTCAAATAGAAATCCTAAACGTACATGGGCAACAATCGCCCAACTCAGAGCATTACCAAAACAACCTTCACAAATGGCTGATATGAAGCCTGGTAAAATTACAGAAAAAATTCAACGAATGAAACACAAGGAAAAAGTAAGAGGTGTGAAATATAAATACGCCTGTGGCACCTAAAAGGACTTCTGTCCTTTTTTTCTTTTCAATACACAATAATTGATTTCCGTATTTTTTTAGTATAGACTCCAAATAGATATGAACACCGACATTCAAGACTGGACTGAGGAGGAGGCCTACGATGAATTCGTGAAGAACTTAAATGTTCCTGAGTGGATAACACTTCGCGAACCCAAATTCCCTATTTGTGTCTGGGTTGATGATTCTAGAAAATATGGGAATGACAAGAATAGTGATTATCTGCTAAAGAAACACTTCCTCACAATCAAAGTAGATGACAATGAATTCTTTGAGATTGTTTATTATGTGTCAATAGAACCAGAAGGTGGAGATAATGAACCGAACGAGATTATTGACGGTGACGTTGATTATCGTTGGCCGGTTTTATCAAAAAAACACGCCTACGATTTGATTCCTAATTTCATTCAATCGATGAATTTTCAAAAAACGACCTAGGTCGTTTTTTTCTTGCCTTATAACTCTTTTTATCATAAGCTCTTCTTATGACACTTCCGAAAATCGTAGTCATCCTTGGACCCACAGCTTCAGGTAAGAGTGACTTAGCTGTAGAAATCGCCAAAAAATTTAATGGCGAAATTATTTCTGCTGACTCACGACAGGTCTACAAGGGAATGGATTTAGGAACTGGGAAAATAACCAAGGGTGAAATGAAGAGAATTCCCCACCATTTACTTGATGTTTATTCCCCTAAAAAGGTTTTTACAGTAGCTCAATATAAAAAACTTGCCGACAAAACAATTAAAGATATTTTAAAAAGAAATAAACTTCCAATAATTTGTGGGGGCACTGGGTTTTATATTGACGCAGTCATCTCCGGACAAAGTTTTCCGGAAGTACCACCAAATAAAGATTTAAGATTCAAGATTCAAGATTTAAGAATAGAACAATTACTAAAAATGCTTCAGAAACTAGATCCAGAAAGAGCAGAGACTGTTGATACAAAAAACAAAGTTCGGCTAGTGAGAGCTATTGAAGTTGCGACAGCTCTTGGAAAAGTTCCCCTAATAATCAATAGTATTGTGTATGATACTATTCACATTGGTATCAAGTGGTCAAAGGAAGTCTTAAAGCAAAGAATTCACGCCAGGATAATTTCTCGTATAAAAAAAGGAATGATCGAAGAAATTAAAAATCTCCACGAAACAGGTGTGTCTTGGAAAAGAATGTATTCACTCGGTCTTGAATATCGATATATTTCCCTATTCTTACAAAACAAGATCCCTAAAGAAGAGATGATTGAAACCTTACACACAAAAACCTGCCAATATGCCAAACGCCAAATGACATGGTTTAAAAGAAATAAAGACATTGTGTGGGTAGAGCCAGAGAAACTTGAGGAGGCAGATAAAGTAATTAGACTATTTTTAAAAAAATGATAAGATAGCTCACATACGGGCCTATAGTTTCAATGGTAAAACATCGGTTTCCAAAACCGCAGTTCGAGGTTCGAATCCTCGTGG
>CAIZIN010000093.1 GCA_903933085.1 uncultured bacterium | reverse complement strand
GTATTAACCCCAGGGCAAGCCCTGGACCCATTGGGAGTTCGCTTCGCTCACCCAATGCCGTGGCAAGCCACGGGGTATTTACCTTTTGTTCGCAACTACACTCGGATGTCGTGAGTGAGTTTGAATTGCATAGGTATGCAATTCAAAAGACGGAGCGCGACGGCGCGAGTCGGGCTAGTACAAATTTTCAGCAGAAAATTATGTATTAGTACTCACTCACACACCGCTTGTTTGTTGGAATAAAAATGCTAATCTTAGGTTTAAATTATGAATAATCAACAATTTAGAAAAGGTTTAGATTATACGGGGAATTGCGTCGTGTTCTTTTGTCATGATGGTAATGATAATTATTTGATGGCCAAGCGAAGTGTGAACTGCCGAGATGAACAGGGTACCTGGGATGTAGGCGGTGGGGGAATTGAATGTTTTGAAAGTGCTGTGGATTCAGTAATTTCAGAGATTAAACAGGAGTATTGTATTGATGTGAATACTTCCGATGTTGAATTTCTTGGATATCGAGATGTTTTTCGTACAAACAATGTTGGCGAAAAAACTCATTGGATAGCACTTGATTTTAAAGTTCTTGTAGATCCGACTTTAGCCAAGATTGGAGAGCTTCACAAATTTGAAGAACTCGGCTGGTTCACACTCGATACTTTACCAAATCCGATTCATTCTCAATTGGCTTATACAATAGATAAGTATAGGGATAAACTCTAGTTATCAAACATGCCGTCATTGTTTTACAAAACGATGACGGTGTTTTTTTTGTCAAAAAAATAACATACACACACTTGACGCTATAGCGTCAGTTGTGTGTATTAGTTTTGGCTCACCTTGTCATTCTCGACCCGATCGAGAATCCATGAATTCATTCCAGCCTTCGCCGAAACAACAATACAAAAAACACAAAAATTAAAATAACCTCCCCAAAAAAGTTATCCCCACCCCCTTTCAATACAAATAATCTAACAAACTATGTTAAAATACATAACATAATTCCAAATGATCTTTAGTTTCAACAAAACAAAAAAGATTCTATTCTTCGCATTCCTCCTTGCGTTCTTTTCTATCCCCCAAACCTAAATCTCCGCAACAGCGGTTGAGTAAAATATAATTATTGTTTATTATTACTTGACAAAGCATACCCCTAGGGGGTATGCTTATTGTTATGAATAAGATAAATGAAAAATTAATTCGACGACTAAAAATTATCGAAGGGCAAGTTCGTGGTTTACAGGATATGATTTTAAAAGATGAATATTGCATTGATATAATCACTCAAACCTCAGCGGTAAAGCAGGCGCTTTCTGGTGTTGAAGATGTTCTTATGGAAAATCACTTAGGTACTTGTGTAATTCATCAAATACAAAAAGGAAAAGAAAAGACGGCAATTGAAGAAATATTAAAAGTTTATCAATTAAAGCGTAAATAATATGAAGGTGACTCTTATTGTAAAAGGAATACATTGTGCCTCATGTGTTTCGCTTATAGAAAAAACTATTAAAAAAGATTCAGGTGTTAGGAATGTGTCTGTAAATTTTGGAACTGAAAAAGTTAGGATTGAATTTGATGAAAAACTTACTGATATAAAAAGACTTTCAGGTTCCGTAAAGCCATTCGGTTATGAATTAATTCAAGAAAAAAAACCAATAGATCATATTCATAATAAAATGGAAGTAAATAATGATAAAACGGAATTAGATATTTTAAAGAAAAATTTAATTTTAGGTCTTTCTTTTGCCTTTATAAGTGCTGTGTTCATGTTTTGGGATATTTTATCTTTACCTCCTGTTTCATTGTTGCCTGAGATGTCAGAAATTGTAAAAACTTTTATGCATCATTTGATGCCAATACTTGCAACTTATACTCTTTTTATAATAGGACTACCTTACCTGAAAGGTGTTTGGAGGTTTATTCGCACAGGTGTCGCAAATATGGACACTTTGATTGGTATTGGTACTTTTACGGCTTTTTTATATAGTTTTATTGTTACGGCATTTGAAAATGTCCTGAAACCATATCTAAATACTGGCATTACTTATTATGATGTCACTATTGTTGTGATTGCTTTGATAACTCTTGGTAAATATTTAGAATCAAATTCTAAGGCTAAAACAGGAGAGGCTATAAAAAAATTAATGCACTTACAAGCGAAGACTGCTATTGTCTTGCGTGGTGGTATAGAAATTGAAATACCTATTGATCAGGTGGTGCTTGGGGACATTCTCCGTGTAAAACCGGGTATGAAGATTGCTGTTGACGGAGAAATTACCGATGGTGTTTCTTCTATTGATGAATCGATGATTACTGGTGAGTCGGTTCCTGTTGATAAAAAAGTTAATGACCTTGTGATTGGTGGAACGATAAATAAGCAAGGTAGTTTTTTGATGAAAGCAACACAAGTAGGATCTGATACAATGCTTGCTAAAATAATTGAGATGGTGGAAGAAGCCCAAGGTTCAAAGGCACCTATTCAAGCTCTTGCTGATAAAATTTCTTCAGTATTTGTTCCAATTGTACTTGTGATATCTGTTGTTGCCCTTGTTGCATGGCTTGGATTTGGAATTCCAGCAATTGGTTTTTCAAGTGCTCTTTCATATGGACTTCTTGCTTTTGTTGGAGTGCTAGTAATTGCTTGCCCTTGTGCTCTAGGGCTTGCAACGCCAACAGCTATTATTGTGGGCGTGGGAAAAGGTGCTGAACGGGGAATATTAATCAAAGATGCAGAGAGTTTGCAAAAACTAAGTAGTGTTAACACTGTTGTGTTTGATAAGACGGGGACAATTACAAAAGGCCAGCCTTCAGTTACGGACATTGTTATGTTTAATGAGAATACAAAGACCTCTGAATTACTTAAATTTTCTGCAAGTATAGAATTTCTATCTGAGCATCCACTTGCACAAGCTATTGTGGATAAAGCTAAATCAGAAAATATCACAATAGAAAAAGCAGAAGGCTTTAAAGCTTTAGAGGGCGTTGGTGTGATCGGGAATATCTTAGGGGAATCAATATCTGTATCAAAGCCAGATGCTCAAGAAAAAAATAATGAACACATTTCAAAACTTGAAAGTGAGGGTAAGACTGTAGTTGTAGTTAAGAAGGGGGATGTTGTTCTTGGTGTTATTGCACTTTCAGACACAATTAAAGAAGGTGTCGCTGAAACAATAAAGAGGCTTAATTCACAAAATATAAAAACCGTAATGCTTACAGGAGATAATGCTCGAGCTGCAAATTATATCGCAAAAGAAGCTGGAATTGATGAGGTTATTGCTGAAGTTTTACCTCAAGATAAAGCAAATAAAATTAAAGAGCTTCAGAGTCAGGGGAGGAAGGTGGCAATGGTTGGAGATGGGGTAAATGATGCCCCGGCACTTGTTCAAGCTGATGTGGGCATTGCAATGGCAACGGGTACAGATGTCGCAATAGAGTCGGCTGGGATAACTTTGCTTCAAGGGGATATTCGAAAACTTGCAGACGCTATATCGCTTTCAAAAGCTACAATGCGCACAATTAAACAAAATCTTTTTTGGGCATTCTTTTATAACGTTGCAGGAATACCTTTGGCTGCTGGTGTATTTTATCCAATATGGGGAATTCTTCTTAGTCCTGTATTTGCCGGTGTGGCAATGGCAGGAAGTAGTGTGTCGGTTGTAACAAATTCGTTACGTTTAAAAACTAAAAGACTAAAGTAAATATGGAAAATATACAAACTAAAAAATATACGCTCCATGCTCACGGAATGCACTGCAAAGCTTGTGCAATGCTTATTGAGCACACTCTTTCCGAGGTTTCTTATATGAAGAGTGTTTCTGTTAATTCAAATACTCACGTAGTGGAAATTGAAATAAGTGAAAACTCAAGCCTGGATCCCCGCATTTGCGAGGATGACAATGCACTAGCTTTAGAACTTTCGGCTCTTTTGAAAAAGGATGGCTATACTCTTTCTGTTGAAAAGCAAAAACATATTGCAATTTGGGGAGACTTTACGTATGCAATACCGATTGCATTAGTCGTCATTGCCGTTTTTGTATTTTTACAAAAAATTGGGTTAGTGAATTTGATTACGGCTGAAAAAGTTAGTTATCCAGTCGCGTTTGGAATTGGGTTAATTGCCTCAGTGTCATCTTGCCTTGCAGTTGTTGGCGGACTTTTGCTTTCTGTTTCTGCAAACTTTGCAAAGCAAGGTGAAAAAGCGAAACCTCAAATATTATTCCATGCAGGAAGACTAATTTCATTCTTTGTGTTTGGAGGAATTATTGGTGCAATCGGGTCAGCGTTTACTTTGAGCGTGACTGCAACTTTTGTATTAAGTCTTCTTGTTGGTCTTGTTATGCTTGGGTTGGGCTTGAATCTTTTAGAGGTCTTTCCTTGGGCAAAGAAATTACAATTTCATATGCCAAAGAAATTTGCACTTGGCGCTCACACTGCAAAGAATTTAGAGTTTGGACTTGCGCCATTTCTTGTAGGTATGACAACATTTTTCCTTCCGTGTGGTTTTACTCAGTCGATGCAAATATACAGTCTATCAACTGGTAATTTTATGACTGGCGCCCTTACAATGACACTCTTTGCACTCGGCACTCTTCCTGTGTTAGCATTAATTAGCTTTACTTCAGTGCGATTTGGAAAAGGGAAGTTCTCAAGTGTTTTCTTCAAATCTGCTGGGATACTTGTAATTGCATTTGGACTCTTTACTATCCTTAATGGGTTGGTGGCCAAAGGGGTCATTGCACCATTTATTAACATATAACAAATAATCTAAACGTTTGTCATTCCGGCGGAGGCCGGAATCCAGTCTGCAAGATTCGGACTTGGATCCCCGATAGCTCTCCTTTCAGTCGACCTTCGAGGACGACACAAAACATAGTCGTGAATACACTTCTTGTTTTTGAGTCGACTCATTACTCATTACTCAACAAAATATATGAAACAAAAAACAACAATAATCTTAGCCCTCGTACTCGTTGTAATGCTTATTTTCTTCGCGAGTAATTCAAGGCCAAAACTCATTACGTCCACAGTAGATACTGGAAGCGATACAAAAGTGGCGTCAGTGCAAATTATAGACGGTAAACAAATAATCGAAGTAACAGCACGTGGAGGGTATAATCCTAAGGACATTTATGCTAAAGCTGGTGTGCCAACTATACTTCGAATGAAAACTTCTGGTACTTTTGACTGTTCATCAGCATTTGTAATTCCTTCACTAAACATTGAAAAAATGTTGCCACCAACTGGTGTTACTGACTTTGAAATTCCAGCTCAGACTTCTAGCTCAACCATTTATGGAACTTGTGGTATGGGGATGTACCGATTACAAATTAATTTTTAGGCATAAGTTATCCACAACAATAATGTTTTATGGTTAGTGCATTAGTCACATTGTTGATATAATTTTGATATGAAATTTTTATTACC
>CAIZIN010000092.1 GCA_903933085.1 uncultured bacterium | reverse complement strand
GTCACTATATAAAATATCTGTTTCTAAAAATATATCTTTATGATGAGCCGGCTTAGAATAGGTAAGATATTTACTAAAAATATCTTTAGCTACAGTATATACTTTCAATTCTTTATTCGCCATCGCATAACTATTAAATCCAAAATCTTTAATTATCACTTCGAAAAAAGTAACCATTTTTGAATCTGTAATTAAAAATATTGAGCTTGGTATTACTGTTTTTTTTGTTAATATATTACAAGCATTTTCAAAATGTTCAATCCAATCTTTTTTAATTAAATCGATAGCATCACCAAATTGTTTTGAGGATTCAGAATGAATTTCACCTTTTGCATACATCGAAAGAGCAGATGAAGCAAGTTCGTAATCCAAACTGCATTTATTTTCTATTCCCTCAATCATATTTCTTTGACCAAAAGGAAAAGTAAATGTATCGAGAAGCATACCATCATTAACGATAGACACATCAGTTATATTTTCAGAAATTTGAACAATAAAAAAGCTACTCTGCGTACTGAATTCATTTCTCAACATCGAAAAGGAGGCTAGTGGAAAAGTATGGTGATGGATTTTAATTTTATGCCAAAATCGATCAATTGAGCCCTCAACCAAAACTAAGGTTTCTTTTGGAATCGCACTCAAAAACAAAGCCACTTCAATGTTAGAAGCTTTTTTTCCGAGAGGATCATGGGTTTGATACCCATTTAGTTTTATACGTGTGATTTTACGTTCAATAATCCTTAAATCTTCTGATGGTAAAAAATTATTTTTTGTGGAATCGCCAGAAAGAAAATCTCTTTCGCCTTCTTCGAGAACTTTTTTTATTATAGATTCTGAAAAAACAATTGGTTCTGAATGTTTTATGTTTAAGATATTTGTCTGTGAAATGAACCATGGAGAAGAGTAGAAACAAGAAACGCGAGAAGGTTTTAAATTCTTAGAAACACAGTGTCCTAAAGATTTATTTAACAAAGTTTTCAAATTATTATTTAAAGCAGAAATTGTATTCTCAATACTTTTCTTATGCTTTGTAGAAGTCGCAATTCGTTCAGTATAAATAATATTCGGTGTTTTACTTAAAGAGGAATGCGAAACTAAGGCAACACCAACACTACCGTTGCCTATATCACATACGAGCTCAACATATTGTTTGTTTGAACTAGAAGAAAATAATCCCATTGCATATTATTATACTACATTAGTTGATTACGTAATAGTAAATTTGTGGAAAAGATGTTAGCACGACACCAATACACGAATGACGTCCCGAGTATTTTTCTGTTGAAAAATCTCCTGACCACGACTCACTCGCCTTCGCTCGCTCCGTCCTTGCAGTCGGGTCCCTCCCCGACTTCACAAATGACACGAATGGAACACATAACATAAATCATGGAACATAACCTTTTTTCTGTCATTCCTGCGAAGGCAGGAATCCAGTCTCGCATCTGTGTCATCCTTGCGAATGCGAGGATCCATGGATCCTCGCATTCGCAAGGATGACAATTCAAAAAAACAAATTCAAAACAAAAGAAAAACCCAGAGACAACTTAATGTCTCTGGGTTTGAAAAAACTAATCGTCTTCACGATCACGACTTACAAGTATCCAAATCAATCTCGGAATCTCCAAAACGATTCCGATAATCCAAATTGATAGCTTTGCAGGCCAGAAAAATGAACTTATGATTATATACAAGCGTCTCTTGCTTCCCGACTCAACTTCATCGGTAGTGTAAAAAATTCTTGATATAGAACCTTCGTAGTCCATGATGGTGTTGCATTTCCTCACATCATCGAACAAGATAAACGACAGTGGATGGAGACTGTTCCGAAGAAATAGCATCCATACTCTATCGTCAATTTCCCTTTCGAGACAAACGAGATAAAGGGACAACCTAGCCAAAGGCCAACCGATAAGAAAGAGTCCTACAATATAGATAAGTAGGTAGTTCATTTCGATTTTCCAGCTGGATTAGATTCTTGCACGATACTTTGTTTGTGCTTATCAAGATCGTTCTTATATTTTTCTCTCAAAGTAACCCTTGCTGCAAGTGCACACATAATTATAGTGAAACAAACGATGAGAGTTATGGCCAATGTCAGAACGGCGACGCCATCAGGAATTTCCTTAATACCAGTGAATTTGGCTTTCGGCATCACCTTAGCAACAACATCTATGCCAAATTCTGAGAAATATTTCACGATAGCTTCACTGTGTTCTGAGGTGTCAACCAACATTTGAGCCTCGAGCTCAAGCGCTTTTTTACTTCTGTCATCTTGCGATGTTTGTAGGATGTCGCTACCGGGGACACACTGAGCCCAAGATTCGACAATTCGTTTGGCTTCTGCTAATTCAAACAATTCTTTCGTTTGCATTTTGTTTTTTCTCCTTCACTTACCCCTCCGCGTTACGGGGGATGTAGTTGTTAGCAATTCTTCCAATTTCTCCACGCCTTGCGGAGAGTTGAGAATTGCTGTGAGTGCACCGAGTGATTCTTTTCCGAAATCCCTGATTGCAGAAGCATAGTAGTAGGCAGCAACGCCTTTCTTCTTTTTGCCAGTGCTTTTCAACACTAGTGCTTGCGCTTTCGTTGGGCTCGGAGCAGATTCAACAAGGTTGAGCAATTCGGGATTTTTCCAGATTGCCTTGGAACGAGTCAAATATCCGAGGATATCGATGATATCGTCTTCTTCCATGATCGAGTTCCTTTCCTTATGTTAAGGTGCTATCTATCAAAATGATATTCCATACGAATAATTCGCACGGCATTTTGAATCAAACTATATTATAGCATATTTTACCTATTTATGCAAGTTAGTGAATTCTAGTGCTGAAAAAGAGCTCAACAGAGGCTTTTTCAGCACAAAACAACAGACGGTATTTCATGTACTCGTGGAATACAGCCCTTTACCCACACCACCACCCCAGCAAAAGATAACCCTTAAAACCCAACCTTGTTGAGCTGTAACTTTGGGAGGGGGTCTGGCGAGTGACGACGAGC
>CAIZIN010000091.1 GCA_903933085.1 uncultured bacterium | reverse complement strand
GCTGCTTTAGTCATAGGACCAAAGTAACCTGTTGCTAGAGTATTGTAACCCTTTCCGATTAGGAAGTTTTGTAATGCTGTTACTTCTGCACCTTTTGAACCTACTGTTAGGTTTGATGTAAATGTAACTGAAGCTGGAGTTGAAGTTGTTCCAGAAAGAGCTGCTAGTTGAGCTGAAAGTGAGGCGATCATTGCCTGAAGTTCTGCTACAGTAGCTGCTGATGCTGTATTTACTCCAACAAGTGCAACTGCAACTAAAGCTATAGCTGCAATCTTTGAAATTGTTTTCATAATTTGCTTGTAACGTTTGCTTGCGCAAACTAAATATCAATATCCTTTCGATTATTTTTAAAAAGTGAAAGAAAAATTGATAACTGATAAACCAAACGAATAATTGTAAACTGATAATTTACAGATGGAGCTCGGATGAGTCTGAAGACGGGATACTCGAAGCGTATCAGCGCTCGAGGCTCTCACATTGCTGTGAGGGCGATACTAACTCCTGGTTTAAATTTGCAGAGACTTTGCTTGCGCAAAGATTGCAAACCGACGCAAAACCGGAAGGTTAGTGGCAGGGAGTTTAGGGGAAATACTGAGTGGCTAGAATGGTGGAAAGAAGAATTTCTGAAAGTTGAATTAAGCATTGTAATCCTTGCGAATGCGAGGGTGGAATCTGGTGGGTACCAGATTCCAGAGTCGTAGGCTGACGAGCCGAGACGGGGTCGCGCAAATTTCTAGCAAGAAATTATGTGTGACACTAGCCTCAATTCTTCTGACTGGATCCCGGACTAAATCCGGAATGTCAGAAAGGAAAATTCTGTAATTCATTTGGGGCCTATTTTACTATCAAAGAATCTGTCGTTGAGGGATTACAGGTATTATATATCACTTTTTCGAAAGTGTGGAATACCTGCTGTATAAAAACTGTGGATAACTCACTTTTTAGGGTTAATCTACCACCCCCTAAGTATAGCATAATATAGCTATAAAAACAAGGGGTTAGGGGTAAAGAGTGTTTTTATAGCCATCACAGACTTATACAGACTGAAATGCGAAAGATTTGTCATTATTATGAAAATGAGGATAGTCCTCTTTTCTGTCATCCTCAGGTAATCCTGGGGATCCAAATCTGTATTCAATTCTAGATTCGAATTGACTTGGATCCCCGCCGTACTCGGCGGGGATGATAACAGGTTTGCAAAGTGTCTTTATATGGGAAATGTCCCGCGGTAGTCCGCGGGACATTTTTGATTATGTAAGATTTTTAATATTTCCTCGTTTTATGAATCCAAGGCTTCAGGCCATACCTGTTTTTCGAATCCCACTTAACTACTTTTGAATTACAACTTTGACCTTTGAGTTTTAACTTTTGACCTGCTCTAGTTTAAAAATCTAGACAAAACCAAGGACTCTCCTTTTCCGTCGCAAGCTCCTCCTCAAGAAAAGTCTTTGGTTTTGAGGCTCTCAGATTTTTAAGCTAAAGAGTATGTACTCCATCTTCTCTCCCCTTCCTTTTTCAAAACCTTCTTAGCAACAAGAGCGAGAAGTTCTCTTTGAATTGTTTTTTCGCTACAATCTTTAATTACACCAGTGAAGCCTTTGATAGTAAGAGTGCGATGTTTCTTGACTAGAGCAATGATAATATTTTGACGTTTGTCCTTTATGTCCTTTAGAATATTATTGTCCTTTATAAAAGACGGGGTTGTTTTTGTTGTAAATTTAATTTCCTCTCTCTTATTATTTTCTCCATCTAATGTATTCGAATGTGAGGCTTGTGAATATCTTTGCGATGATGAGTAATCACCACCAAATGAAGTGCTCTTTTTCATAACCCCTAACTCATAACCCACAACTCCACTTGTATCCCCCTGTGGTCTTTCCACTCTAAAAAATGACTCGTCAAAGGAGATACTTTTTGTGCTTACTTGAGAGTCTTCTCTCTTATCTAAAAGTCCCAACATCTTATCTAACTCTCCTTTAATAATTGTAAAATTCATCTCTGAAATAAACCCTGCTCGGTAAGCAACTTCATATAGAGATGTAAGCTCAGTAAGCTTCGAAGAGAGTGTTCGAACAAGACTGTCTTTTACAGCAAGAGAAGCTGAGCTAAGAGCGATAGTGTCTTTTAAAAGTTCACCGACAACTCTTCTGAGTGACCACTTAAGAGGCTCTTCCAGAGTGAAAAAATTACTGATCATGTACGTCGCAATAGCAAGCTTTTCAGCTTTTTTATGTATAACATAAAAGTCAGAATCATTCTGAAATACGGCTAGTTTCCTAGTGTCCGATTGAGTATTCGATGTTTCGTTGTCTTTTATTGTAGGGGTATGTTTTGGATCCATAATCTTTTGTCTTTTAGTTTAAATTGCATCTTTAGGAGAATTGTGAGTCTCTTATCTCCGCATTATAGTCCGTTAGAAAAATATGTCAAAAGACAAAAGATAAATGTTGTAAATGTTCTAGATGTTCTAGATGACTATAACAAATTCCGCAGTTTGTTATCCTTGCGAATGCGAGGATAAATCCTATGAATTCGGATTCGTGGATCCTCGCATTCGCAAGGATAACAGAGAATATAGATGTGGAGACTGGATTCTTGATCGAGTCCGGAATGACAGAGAAAACGCGTGTAGAAGGAAATGGAAAACATAACTTTTTCCACTTCTTTATTGAAGAGAATAGGAGTATAATAGAAGCAAATACAGGATAGGATTTAATGCAAAGGCCGGGTCTTTTTGAAGACCTAAGGCCCGGCCTTAAGAATGCAATTCAGGAATGATAGACAAAGGCGGAATGAAAATTACAGAAATATGAAAACCAAATTAAAAATCAAAAACAAGACTTGGATCCTCACTGAGTACAGCGAGGATAACAGAGGTAAATTAAACAAAAAAAATGGCACGTAAGAAACACTCTCAACAAGAAAATTTTAAGCATAAAAAAGAAGAAATCAAACCCAAGGGTTGGCACCTTTTTTCTCACTTAGGCAACGAAACAGTTGATACAATCACTGGGATTATTTTTCTAGTATTAGGTGTGTTTTTCATTATGGGATCTGTCGGACACGCAGGCATGGTAGGTGAAAAACTCTATGAAGTTTTTGGTTATCTCCTCGGTGTTGGATACTTCCTCCTCCCCACCATCTCAGTCATTCTTGGTATTTCATTTTTGAAATCACTTCACCACAATCTCGCCACCCCAAAATATATCGGCGGATTAGTTTTTCTTTTTTCAGGACTTGGACTTATTGAGCTTCTCTCTGTAAAACTCCTAGCCGAAAGCAAGGGAGGAAAAATTGGTCACCTCATTGCAAACCCCATGACCCAACTTTTTGCTTTTGAAGCGAGCTTTGTTATCCTCGGAGCGCTCTTCATAATTTCCCTTCTTATTATTTTTGACACATCACTTAAGATGAGTCTTATTGGAAGATTCCTTTCATTATTCAGAAAAAAACAAGAGCCCGTTATTGTCGGTGCTGAAGGCGAAGTTTTAGCTAATGGTAATGACATCGCCAAACAAGTTGCCCTCGCTGAAATTAAAGAAAATGAAAAGTCAGCAGATGCAGAAGTTCAAAATGAAAAAGATTCAGGTAAGAAACTTTTTGGAATTTTTGGAAAAGAAGGAGCTGAAGAATTTGTTCCTCAAGAAAAAAACAGAAAAGAATTTCACGGCGTCTATGCTCCCCCACCTATCGACATCTTAGAAAAAGATAAAGGTAAGCCGGGTGTAGGTGACATTAAAGCAAATGCAAACATTATAAAAAGAACACTCCAAAACTTCGGCATACTTGTTGAAATGGATGAGATCACCATCGGACCTTCTGTAACTCGCTACGCTCTTAAGCCAGCTGAGGGCGTGAAGCTCTCTCGTATCGTTGCTTTACAAAACGACCTTTCTCTTGCTCTAGCCGCTCACCCACTCCGTATCGAAGCACCAATCCCAGGAAAGTCACTTGTGGGAATAGAAATGCCAAACACAACAAAAACAACTGTTGGTCTTGGTACACTTCTTTCTTCTTCTGAATTCCAGCAGTCAGACAAGCCTCTTCTAGTATCTCTTGGTAAAGGTATCTCCGGCAAATCTCATTTTTCAAACCTAGCAAAGATGCCTCACCTTCTTATCGCAGGTACTACAGGTTCTGGAAAATCTGTTACCATCCATACAATCATCACTTCGCTTCTATACAGAAATAGCCCGGATGCAATGAAACTTATAATGATCGACCCTAAGCGAGTTGAACTTACTCTATACAACAAGATACCCCACCTCCTTACACCTGTGATCACTGAACCTAAGAAAACTATCCTTGCACTTAGATGGGCAGCAAAGGAAATGAATCGACGTTACGATATTTTAGAAGCAAATTCTGTTCGTGATATTCAGTCATATCATAAAAATATTTTAGAGCCAACGAAAAATATAAAGATAACAGGTGATACTGATCAAAAGAAACTCGACCCAATGCCTTATATTGTCATTATCATCGATGAGCTTGCTGATATTATGCAAACATACCCAAGAGAACTTGAAGCGGCTATCGTTCGCCTCGCTCAAATGTCTCGAGCTGTGGGTATTCACCTTATCCTTTCAACACAAAGACCTTCTGTGAATGTCATTACCGGTCTTATCAAAGCAAACATCCCTGCTCGTATTGCCCTACAAGTAGCTTCTCAGATCGACTCTCGTACAATTTTGGATATGCCAGGTGCTGAAAAACTTCTCGGCCAAGGAGATATGCTTTATCTTTCCGGTGAAATGTCACAACCTAGCCGTATTCAATCTGCATATATATCTGAAGATGAAGTAAAAAATGTGGTAAAATACCTTATAGACCAATACAGAGACGAACTTTCATACGAACTCAATCTAACTCCAGAAACAGCAAGCTCAGAAAGAAACCCAATGTTTGATGGATCAGACGTTTCTCTCGCGAGCGATACTGAATCTTTAGATGATTCCAATGATGACGAGATGTATGAGGAAGCTCGAAAGACAGTAATTGAAGCTGGCAAAGCCTCAACATCATTCCTACAGAGAAAACTTCGTGTTGGTTACGCTCGTGCTGCTAGAATGGTAGATATGCTCGAAGAAAGAGGTGTCATCGGCCCCGGAGACGGTGCTAGACCTAGAGAAGTATTGGAGAAGATGCAGAGTACGGAGGAAAGTCAAAACTTATAAGTCAAAACTCATCCCAGACAACAGCAAATAAGCTGGGACATGCAAATGAAAGTAAAAACAAAAAAGTTAAATACAGAAAATCATGATTCTAAGTTTTTGAATTTTTACTTTAACTTTTACCTTTTGAGTTTTAACATTTGAATTAATTACCATGCCCTTAACACATAATTCCAAAATCGCCTTAAAACTTTCTTTCATGATTTTTATCGGGGTTATTGTGATTGGCTATTCCCTCTTTTCTGCACGACACATCATAAAAGGCCCAACAATTGTGATTGAAACTCCCCAAAATGGAGAGTTAACAAAAAATAATTTTGTAGAAATAAAAGGAAAAAGTGAAAACTTAAATTATATAACATTAAACGACCGACAAATTTTTATTGATGATGAAGGGAACTTTAAAGAAAAGTTAATACTTTACGATGGTGAAAATACACTGAAACTCTACGGTAAGGACAAATTTGGCAGAGAAACAACAAAGTACATTCAAGTAGTAGCACCAGGTGATGAAGCCCCAGTACTAACACTTAAGGATGAGGATAAGACAACAGCAACAAGTTCCCCGAAAATATCTAAATTAAAAAAGTTATAAATTATTAATTATTAAGTTAAATTCTATGGCATTCAAAAAAACTAAAAAGGAAGACAAGGTGGCGGTTGGAGCAACAAGTATCGAGGCAACACTTCGAGAAATTAAAGCAAAGTTTGGAGAGGACTCAATTATGAAACTTGGTGAGGCGCCAAAGGTTGATATCAATGCAATCTCGACTGGTTCTATTGGTCTCGACTCAGCATTAGGGATTGGAGGGCTTCCAAGAGGAAGAATAATTGAAATCTTCGGTCCTGAATCTTCAGGAAAAACTACTCTATCACTACACGTTGTGGCAGAAGCTCAAAAACTTGGTGGAATTTGTGCATACATTGATGCTGAACACGCAATGGATCCAGAGTATTCAAAAAAAATCGGAGTAAAAATCAATGAACTTTTGATTTCTCAGCCAGACACAGGAGAACAAGCACTTGAAATTGTAGAGTCTCTTGTGCGCTCAGGAAAAATGGATGTGATTGTAATCGACTCAGTGGCTGCTCTAACACCAAAAGATGAAATAGAAGGAGATATGGGACAACAACACGTTGGTAAACAAGCTCGTTTGATGTCGCAAGCCCTAAGAAAGCTCACAGCGATTGTAGCTCGTTCAAAGACTGTAGTTATCTTCATTAACCAAATTCGTATGCAAATCGGTGTGATGTTTGGTAATCCAGAAACTACTCCAGGTGGTAAAGCATTAAAATTCTATACATCAGTTCGCCTTGATATTCGTCGAATTGCTCAAATTAAAAAAGGAGAAGAAATTATGGGAGGACGCGTACGTGTGAAGGTAGTAAAAAACAAAGTAGCTGCACCATTCAAACAAACAGAATTTGATCTTATGTACAATGAAGGAATTTCAAAAGAAGGAGAAATAATTGCCCTTGGAGAAAAGATGGGGATCATTTCAAAGTCTGGAGCTTCATATAAATATGGTGATACTCCCCTAGGCCGAGGCTACGACGCTACACGAACATTCCTAAAAGAAAACACAAAACTCTCAAATGAAATATTAAAAGAAATTCGAAAGAGATTAGCAAAAGGAGACGTTTTGACCGTAGCACCAAGTAAAGAGGAGGAAGACGGAGAATAATTATGAAAAATTTTTTGACTAAAAAAAGAAAACTATTCCCCGATTGGCTTGAAAAGAAATTCTCCAAAAAATTTTTTGTTTTTATTATAATTATAGTTACTATATATTTTCTAGTCGGCTCTTTGCAAACTATTTTAGAACAAGAACGGTGCGAAAATCGTGGATATACATGGTTTTCAATTCCGCCAATAGGAAACCCCCGCCAATCTAGACTCGTAAGAAATTCAGTATATTCACAGACACAGAACTTCTCAAGAGAAGAGTATCTGTGGGGGGTCTGTGCTGATACTAACAAAACTAGCAACTAGATTACGCTCTCTCAATATACTCCCCTGTTTCTGTATTAATTCTTACCACATCTCCTTCGGAAATAAACAATGGGGCTGTTACCTTTGCACCCGTCTCAAGTGTAATAAGTTTGTTTCCACCCTTTGCTGTATCGCCTTTAGTTGCTGGAGGAGCCTCTGTAACTTTGAGTTCAGCTTTCGCAGGAGTCTTAATCCCAATTACTCTTTCTCCAAACATTAAAGCCTCAACAATGATATTTGGTTTTATAAATTTACCAGCTGTACCAAGAAGAGTCTCTTCAAGCTTAAATCTTTTTGAAGCATCTTTTTCTTCACAGAACCACCATTCGCCTTTATTACTAAAAAGGAATTTCATATTAGCTTTCTCAATTTCTGCTTCTTCAACTTTTTCCGCTTGGTGAAAAGTTACTTCTTTCATACTTCCAGAAATTAGATTTCGAAGTTTTGTCTTATTTTGCGGCTTCCGCTGTTGCATACGAAAGATATGATTATCAATAACCTCATAAGGCTCCCCTTCGAGAATAATATATTTTCGAACTGTTATTTCGCTGTAATCTAGCATTGACATGGTTGATTTTTGATGAGCGAAGCGATTACAAAAATCACCACCCCGCCCTTCTTTATGTATTTAAGGG
>CAIZIN010000090.1 GCA_903933085.1 uncultured bacterium | reverse complement strand
TTTGGTGTCACCCAAAAACCCATATATTTACCAAACATAAGCCTTGTTTGAGCATCTAAGCCTGGAATAGCTCCAAAAACAAAAATTGTAAATGGAACAAATAACCACTGCAAAAACATAAATAATTTATGTCGCTTTTTAAAACCTTTTGGCATCTCTGGTAAAAATGTCCAGAATACTAAGGCTGAAAACATAAGCCCCGCCATTGCCAAGATCATTAAGTTTCTTGTAATAAAAGGAAGATTATATGAGAGAACTGTTTGATTGAAATTTCTTCCACCTAAAATAAGAGGAAGCCAGCCGAGCATTAAAATCAATACCGGGTTTGTTGCAAGTGACCAATAACCTTCAAGTTGAATAAAGGTTATTCGAATTTTTCTATTTAGTGATATTTGTTTATTCTTTATAAAGTTAAAAAGTATATAAGGAACATTTTCAGAACCCCAAGCCCAACGTCTTTGTTGTTTATAAATATTTTTTAGAGTTTGCCAAAATGTTGGAGCAAGGTTTGCATCCATTGATACGGGGTATGCAATTGGAACAACGTAGTAATCACCTCCGTGAGCCATAAATGCATTCCAATATATTCTCGAATCTTCAGACACCATATTTTTCTGCCAGTAACCAACCTTATGTAATGTATAAAAACTCACAGCATGAGAAGAAAATGTTACAAGTTTTTCTGGTCGTTCTTGTTGAGCCATTTGCCAGAATGTACCTGAGCCAGCTACCACACGCGAAAGAGCTGGTGAGTCCCATAGATTATTATTGTAAAGAGGAATAGGTTGGAAAGAAGACTGGTATGGTTTTTCGGCAGTTAAGAAATACCAAGTTAAACATAAGAAATATTTTGGATACACAACTGTATCGATATCAAATGCAGATACCAAAACTTTCTTATAATCAATATTGTTTGGATCCAAAAGCTCAACACGGACTTTCTCAGCTGCATATGCAATATTTGAACCCTTACCAGGCATTTCACCTGGTAAACCCCCTGGATGCATTGAAAAGAAAAAATATCCAAACTTATCTCCGTAATCTTTTTTGGCTTGTTCGGCAATCAAATTTGCATGCTCTTCGTTTTTTCCTTCCCCAGCAAGAACAATAATCATTTTCTTTAAATCATAATCAACATGCAGAAGTGCATCAATAGTTTTCGAAACAACTTCATAAGATTCACTATAGAAAGGCAACATCACCATGTGATATATTTCCTCATTCTTTAAATTCAAAAGCATTTTATGCCAGTCTAGATTCATATTGTGACGTGTGCGTTTCCAGTTGTGATATAGATACACAGAAAGAAATACTGTTTTTAAAAGCCAGTACAAGTCAAAAATTATAATGAAAATAGCAGCAGCAACAGGAGCAAAATATGAAAGTATAATGGCTCCCAAAATAGTCCCCCAGGAAAGGAGTCCGGGTACCATTTCAAGAAAACGATATAGATATCTATCGCTTCGTTTTTCTAATTCTGAAGCACGACCAACGTGAAAATAAGGGGACTTTGTATAAGGAAGTTCATTTGACATAATTGTGGTAATTATAGATGTTTTGAGGAGAAAGGCAATGGGACAAAAGAAAAACCACAGTCACAAACTAGGTGGTTTCCTAGACTTAGACAGTGGCGATTTATCATAAACAAAAGGTGCTAGCCCGGCATCGCTGGGTTGACAACCGATAACACAAAATGAAGGAATCCAAAACTTTCCGGTACTGTCTGCTTATAGGCAACAAAACAGTCCCATAGTTTAGAATCCCTCTCCTCGACCATGTCGAGAAATTGAGTGGTAATGTCAACGCCAAGTTTTTGTCTTGCCTCAATCATTCCGGCGAGTACACCCATGTTTGTGATTTCACGAATTCTGTGATCTAATGACATCATCTTTCCTTCACTCATAATATTCAGTTTTTGTTATTGTGAATTACTCCAAGGACTATCTATATTCATATTTAATTATAACATAGATTGTTTTTATGTCAATCAATGGTGGTAATGCGCGCACACATATGGTTCTATTCGCTTATATGACTCCTTACTAATCTCCTCTCAGATTTGGTCAGGAATAAACTTTTTGTCGTCACAAAAAGTTTTTCACGACCTTGTCACATATAAATTTCTGGTGAATTTTTATGCGATCAAGAATATTTTTCTGGTGAAAAATTTCCTGACCACACCTCACTCACCTTCGTTCGCTCCGGTCTTGCGCTCGGAAACTCTTCCGAGCTCACCTCGGCTCGGACCGTCGTCCTCTGCCCTTGCGAAAGTTTCCCAAACTTTCTCACTCACTCGCAGGTTTGCTAACCTGCTCCTATTCCGCCTTTAACCAATTTTTCTTATGACTGAAAGGAATTAGTACCGCTCCCGGGTATCAACAGCTGTTGAAAAATGGAAATACTCTTGTGGTGCAAAATCTGACCGCAAGCAAAACTCTTTGCCTGCTGAGGCGACTCACATAACAAAAAATATCAAGGTCTGACCTTGATATTTTTTGTTATGTGAGCCGCCTCTCAGATTTGAACTGAGGACCTTCACTTTACAAAAGTGTTGCTCTACCAACTGAGCTAAGGCGGCTTGTTATGTGGAAGATATCTTATCAAATATAATGCGATAAATCAATAGGCTAAATAGAATTAAGAATTATGAATTATGAATTATGAATTATGAATAGCTACTAATACAAAAAACCAAACCTCTCAGCTTGGAATTTTCTTCTTAATTCTTAAATCTTAAATCATAAATCTATCTCTTGATCTCCTTCTTATACTCTGAAATAGAATTCACAAAAAAAGAAACGTTGCCTTTATTTGTTGGCACAGTTCTACCCTTAATCATATCCACGTGTTTACCATATTTCTTATGCATATACATGTGAATATGAGAAACTACATAAAGAGCTTTTACAGGAATATTTTTTATAAATACAATTGAACTTCGTTCTTTTTCAGCAATAAATATTTTTGCTTTAGCAAACCAAACATGAGCCAATTCATCTATTTTATTTCTCCAAACAACAAATACAAAATCCTTTCCAGCTCTAAGTTCAAAAAGCTTAACTAGGATCATAAACAGCATCCCAACACAAGATAGTATAAAAATTGTAAGTGAATATATCATGATTAGCTCTCAAGCGCGCCAAAACGCACAAAGCGAACGATCTCAGTTTTTTCTCCGAATTTCTGAACAGCTGACTCAAGTAATTTAGCAACTGTAAGTTCTGGGTTTTTAATAAACTCTTGCTCTAAAAGAACCTGCTCTTTGAAATAAGCATCAAGCTTACCTTTAAGAATCTTTTCTTTCAATTCTTCAGGTTTACCTTCAACTTCTGGAAGGAATACTTCTTTTGCCATAGCAACTGCGCTTTCATTTATATCTTCAATTTTTACATATTTAGGTTTCTGAGCAGCGATATGCATTGCAATATCATGGCCCATAGCTTTAAAGCCTTCATTTTTTGCTACGAAGTCAGTCTCGCAAGCAATCTCTACCATAGCTCCAACAGTCCCAGAAGCATGTATATAAGCAAAAATAGCGGACGCATTTAGTGTTCGATCTCCTTTCTTAGCAGCTAACTCCGCTCCCTTTTTTTGAAGAATGACCATAGCTTTATCCATGTCACCCCCAGCTTCTTCTAGAGCCTTTTTACATTGCATAACTGAGATACTTGTCTTATCTCGTAATTCTTTTACTTGTTCTGTTGTAATTGTCATATATAGAGTAATTATATAATATTAAAGAACAAAAAAACAGCTAGTGCCGTTATTTTGTGTTGTAACTTTCTGAGACTTCTCCCACAAAGAAACCAATACTTCCTCGGCTGGCATCATTTCCAACCATTGGGTATTCTAGGTTTGAGATATTACAGTCTGTATTCGCAAGAGCAATAACAGGAATTTTCATTTGCAAAGCTTCTTTAACGGCAATTTCTTCTTGCTTTGGATCGATAATAAAGAGTGCTGCTGGCATACCACGTAGATGAACAATCCCTGAAAACATATCTTCAAGATTAGCAATCTGTCGATCAATCATTAGTCTTTCTTTTTTTGTATATTTTCCTAGCTCTCCTTTTTCTTTTTGTGTTTGAAGATCTAAATATCTTTCTACTCGCTTTCGAATTTCACTCCAGTTAGTAAGAGTTCCTCCAATCCATCGTCCAGCCACATAAGGCATACCAATTGACAGAGCGTGAGTTCTTAGAGCTTCTTTTGCTTCATTTTTACTTGAAACAAAAAGAATCTGCTTACCATCTTTTGCTAAAGTAGCTACAAATTTCTTAACTTCTTCTAATTGAGCTTTTGTTTTCTCAAGGTCAATAATTTCAACTCGGTTTTTAACACCGTAAATAGCTGATTTTGTTGAAGGATGTCGTCGAGCACGAGTGTAACCGTAGTGTGCACCTGCTT
>CAIZIN010000089.1 GCA_903933085.1 uncultured bacterium | reverse complement strand
ACTTTAAAAGTAATCCAGAAAAAGTTACCCCAACAATAACTGATAATACTAATATTAAAATAAATGGTCATTGTGGACTAATTCTAATTTCGCCTTCTTTGAATGATACGGTTAACTTCCCGTTAACTATTAAAGGAGAGGTCGATAACACAAATAGACAAAGTTTAGGGTGTTCCTGGCAAATGTTTGAAGGTCAGGCGGGAAGTGCTCAATTGTATTTTAATTATAATGATCTAAGTTGGGAAAAAGTTGGAGGTCCTACACCTATTTCTGTGGATAATTGGACTTCAGAAAAAACTACTTTTTTTGTTAAATTAGATTATGACCACAAAAATATCGATCTCATAATTGGTACTAAATTAAAAATTATTTTTACTGAAGAAAATGCTTCCGGTCTTCCGCCTGTCGATACATATGAAATACCTCTAATTTTTGGAGGGGTCTCAACTTCAACTGAAAGTTTAATGAGTTTGAATTTATATGTTCAAGATAAAGAAATAGCGAGAATTAGCGACTGTGGAGTTACAAAAAAAATAACCATTCAAGTTCCAAAAACGACAGCTGTGGCAGACGCTTCACTTAAGTCTTTATTTAATGATGAATTATCTGCTTATGGTGTATATAAGTCAGTGAGTGTTTCGAGTGGAGTGGCGAAGATTGTACTCTCAAGTGATAATACACCTTCAGGGCGACCTATTGGAGGCCTCAGTAGCTGTGAAAGTAGTCATTTGATGTCTGTCCTAAAAGATACTCTCACTCAATATTCAACAATAAAATCAGTTGAAATATATTCCCCAAAAGGCAAAATCGAATTTTAGTTTTTAAAGTGTATTTCATATAAAAAAATACCCGACACATTTTGTATCGGGTATGGATGTTATCTTTCGGCAGTCAGTCCTCTGTGACTGGTGTGTTGAGGGAAGCTGTGAGACGGAGTACCGTCTGGCTTCCAATAACTGTGGAAGGTTTTAACTTCCGTTTTAGGATGTCCACCTGTATTGGCGGGCATGCTATCTTCTTTAAAGAACTTCTCTAGCTCCGCTTGAGGTGTACTTTGACACTTGACGTTTTTTCCCATAGGAAAGCTACTGTAACATATAATGGATTTTAATCAAGTCCCTACTTGTATTTTTTGTATTTTATTGTAAACTCATTTTTAGAAAGGTAGTAAATTATGAATATAGAAAAACGCGTTATTTTTGATGCAGACGGAACAATTTTCGATTCTATGGGTGGAATTTTCGGAGCAGTATGTAGCGTCTTTGAATCAGAAGGTGTTAAATCTCCCGATCTTGAAGAATATGTTCTAAATTTTCGATTTCCATTTGTTGGATATTATCATGGTCATGGAGTTAATATTCCTGAAGAGGAGATTCTCAGAAGATATCTTAGAGCATACCAAGAGGTGAATGGGGAATATAACCCACCTTTTTTCTCAGATGCTTTGAGTGCAATTCATTGGCTTCATAGCATTAAACATAAGGCAAATGTTGTAACAGCAAATAGTACAGACAATGTATTGCGGGTGCTATCATCGGTAAATCTAGTTCATCTAATTGAATGCGTATCAGCTAGTGATAAGGTTGAAGCAATTCGCGAACATGTAAATAAATCAGTTCTTGGTCCAAAGACTCCATATGTTGGTGATATTATCGCTGACATGGAAGACGCAAGGAATGCCGGCGCTTATCCTGTTGCTGTATTAAGAAATGGGATGATGAAATTCGCAAACAAATTTCATCAGGCTGGAGCGAAGCTTTGTTTAAGCTCTTTAGAATATTTGTCAAAAGCAGTCACTTGTTGACTGCTTTTTTTATCCCCAGGAAACCCCGCCCGGTTTACGGACTGGATTTAAGCACTAGAGGGCGGGGATGAATGAGGTATTCCTTTTGTGTAGCACGATGAAAAGGAAACCCCTGGCGGAGCGAAGTCCGGAGAGGGCGTCATTTTGTTTGAGTATAATTTTTAATTTTACTTTTTAAATTTTAAATTATCTCGTATGTAAATTTACATAAATATCCTCTAGTGCTTTCACACCATCACCGACAGCAATATTGTTTTGATGATATAGAACGTCTGTACAATCTCCAGCTGCCCAAATTCCTGAAAGGGAAGTTTGTTGTGTTAGAGGGTTGATTTTTATTGCGCCCATTTCATTTAGGTCTACCAAATCTTTTACCATATCTGTATTTGGCATCGCTCCGATTTCAACAAAAATTCCCTGCATTGGAATTTCTTTTGTTTCGCCAGTTTTTATATTTTTTACAATGATACTTTTCATGAAAGCCTCGCCTTTAACCTCAATGATCTCCGAGTTTGTAATGGCTGTAACTTTTGGGTTTGAAAGGATTTTTTCTACAGTCACGGGATCAGCGCGATATTCATCTCTGCGGTGAATTAGAGTTACGCTTTTTGCGTAAGCTGTAAGTTGTGCAACACTTTCAAAACCAGCATTTCCTCCGCCCACAACGGCCACATCCATATCAGAAAACATCGGAGCATCACAAGAAGCACAATACATTACGCCTTTATGTTCGTATGTATCTGAACCAATAGCTTCAAGTTTTCTTCGTTTACTTCCAACAGCAACAAGTACAGCTTCAGCTTCATACGAACCTTTATTTGTTGTGATAGTAAAACTACCATCTATCTTGGAAATCTTTTCTGCTCTTTCGCCTTCTTTAACATCTACAATATCTTTTGAATAGGCGAGTAGGTGGTTTTTTAAATTGTCAGCAAGTACTGCTCCGGGAATTTTAATTGTTCCAATCCAGTTTTCTATACCATCAGAAACAACACTCTGTCCACCAAAGCTTTCTGCTATAAAAACGGTTTTTAATTGTTTGCGTGAGGCATACACACCTGCCGCTACTGCTGCTGGTCCACCTCCGATGATGGCTAGAGAATACTTTTGATTCATGATTTAAGATTTATGATTCAAGAATAATTTGTGATTAAGAATTCAAGAATAATTTAGATTTAGTAATAAGACCTTGTAATAACCGGTGAGCAATATTTAATTGTTGTAATATTGTGATAAATAATTCATTACTAATATAGTCAACATCTCTTGCTATTATTAATTGATTTTTTAATTCAGTAAGAGAGCCTTGTGCTAGATAGTAAAACTGAATTTTTTCTTTAAGACCTTGTCTTCCAAAACCTTCTGCAATGTTGGATGTTATAGATACTGCACTTCTTTGCATTTGAATAGTCAGTCCAAATGTTTCTTTTTTTGGAAACTCTTTACATATTTTATAAATCATCAGCACACCTTTGTGTGCTTCTTTCCATGAAATCAAATCAGTGAATTCTTTTATTTTGTTTGATTCTTGAATCATAAATCTTGAATCATAAATCTTTCTATAACGATATTATTATATCAGATATAGAAATTGCAACAGGATTGACTTTTTTGTTCAAAGTTGTAGATTAGCCTCCAGAGTCTCGTCACAGTACGAGGCATAACCCCAAAAAAGAAAGAAGCACATTAAAATGAAAACGTACAAAGGAATAAGTGTGGTGAATCCACTTCTTACGATTGATATGAATCCCATATCCAACTACCATGCGTGGTTACAGGCGTTTATTGCCCCTTCTGACTCAGATACGAAAGAAGGTTTGTTGCATAAAGGTTTTGAAAAATCACTTGGTAAGGCGGACTATTCGGAACCTGAATACACAGAAGCTGATCGTATAATTTTTTATCTCAGTATCGCTGATGGCTGGGAAGATGGAAGCAACTTGCTTCGTGGGGAAGAGATTAAACTATACCCTCAGTCGACACCGAAGATGCAAGCAATAAGAATGAGTCTAGCTAAAAAAGCGATTTCTGTGCTTTATCAAAATTCATTCAAAGTTTGGGTGGATCGAGGCGATGATAGATATGTTTACTATGAGAAGATGGTTACTTCACGTGAACTGCTTCCTATCCTCATGTATTTTTTTAGTAAGGAACAAAAGGATAAAACATTAGCTCCTCGTAATGGGGTACATTCCTATCCAACCAGTAGCCATCTTTCTGAGCAATTGGCCAAGTTCCTTATCATGCTTATTCAAGCTATCCTTTTTTGGGATGCGGATGACTTGTTGGCAGGCCGGGAATATAGTCGTATGGCACCTGCTGAAAAGCTTGTGTTCGGAGAATTAGTTGACACAGAGACAGAAAGATTTTTCAAGGCAAAAGTTTGGGCGGTGGAGATGCTTAGCTCATTGCACAAGTTGGACGTCTTGGAAAAAGGATGCATGGCTAGGTCTTTTATTGATGATACAGTTGTCTATGCACTTCAAGCTATCGAGCTACGCGAAACTATCGTGATCAAAGGAGAGACAATGAAAGTCAAAAATCATCATCAAGCCCTAAAAGCAGGATCAAAGGCTGCGTGGATCCTCGCGAAACATTATGTGGAGAACGACTGTCATCCACAAGCTCCAAAACCTGTACGATATTGATTTATCATCACCACAGAATCCCCACAAGGATCCTGTGGTTTTTATTTTAAGAAAGAAGTAGGATTCAAGATTTGAGATTTATGAATAATTAAAAATACACCATAAGGTGTATTTTTAATTATTATTTGATTATTCCTAAATCTTAAATCTACGAGTCTACTTCAGTTTGCTTCGTCTCAAGAATGCTGGTACTGCGCCCCAGTCGTCGTCTTGGGTATCGTCGATGATTATTTTTTTACTTGTGTCATCATTTGAAACTGAAATAATTTCAGGTTCTGTTTCTACTTCAACTCTATTTATTTGTATTTCTGTGGCAGAAAAACTTTGTGCTATCGGTGCTGTGACAGGTTCTTGTGTGTTATAGATTCTTCCTCTTGGAGCCTCTTCAACTTTTGATGTTGATCCTCCGAAGTCTCCTCGTTGGAATGATAGTAAGCTGTTTGTGGTGCTTGCTTTGTATACTGATGGTTCTGGGAATCCAGAAGCAATCACTGTAACTTTTACTTCACCTTTCTTTAGACGTTCATCTTTAACTGTTCCGAAAATAACTTTTGCTTCAGGGTCGATTGATTCTGTAATAACTTTTGCAGCATCTTGAATTTCTAACATTCCTAAGTCGTCACCTCCTGCGATTGAGAAGAGTACACCTTTTGCTCCGTTTATTGAGATATCAAGAAGGGGAGAGTTGATAGCCATTCTTGCTGCATCCTCTGCTCGCTTTTCACCGATAGCTGTCCCTACACCCATAAGTGCCGGTCCGGCATTTTCCATAACAGCTCGAATATCAGCGAAGTCGATGTTAATTATTCCTGGAGTTGTGATTAGGTCTGAGATACCCTCCACAGCCTGCTTAAGTACCTCGTCACACATCGAAAAGGCATTTTTGGCACTTGTGTCTCGACTCACTGTTTGAAGCAGTCTGTCGTTAGGAATTACAATAAGTGCATCAACAGATTTTTTAAGATCAGCAAGTCCATTGTCGGCAATTTTATTTCTTTGAGTTCCTTCAAATGAAAATGGTTTTGTTACAACAGCAACAGTGAGGATGCCAAGATCTTTTGCAACTTGAGCAACGATTGGTGCAGAGCCTGTCCCTGTACCGCCACCCATACCGCAAGCGATGAAAACCATATCTGCTCCCTTTAGTGAGTTTTGAATTTCTTCTTTTGTTTCTTCAGCTGCGCGTTTGCCAAGTTCTGGATTCATACCAGTACCTAGTCCACGTGTTAGGTTTTTGCCAATGTGGATTTTCTTTTTTGAAAGTGAATTGTGTAAGTCTTGGGAATCTGTGTTAACAGCAATAAAATCCACTCCGCGTACTTTGGAGTTGATCATATGGTTGGTGGCGTTTTTACCTGAGCCTCCACATCCAATTACTTTTATTCTTGCAAATGCTTCTACTTCTGGTTTTACTTGTGGCATGATAGTTTCGGGTTTAGGGGTTTTCTTTAATGGTTAAGATGCCTATATGATACCAAAACATAGGTAAAAACAAAACAGTTGACAAACTGTTGGTAAATGTTAGAAAAATAAGAAACAAAGTGACTATATTTTTCTAATCCCGCCATTATTTAAGTATTTAATGGCGGGATGGAAAGTTTAAAAATTAAATTTTCCTAAACTATGGTAAAAATTGAGAAAACCACTTTCGAATTGTAGATTTGAGTGGATTTATGAAAGTTGGACCCCAGCCAATTTTAATTGATGAGTCATCATCGTTGAGTAAACCTAAAACACATAGTCCATAGGCTGTAGACCACTTTGGATCTTGAATTTGTATTCCTTTATCTTGAGCACCAGAAAGTGCACCTGAAATTTTTGATGGAAGTTTAAGATATACTTTCGCCAACTCTTCAATCGGAGAAATTTTTGCACCTTCTCCTGTAAAAATAATTCCAGCGGGGAGTAAACCATTTTTACCAATTCTTTTTAAGTGATTTTCTATAAGTTCAAAGACATCAGAAAGTCTTGCTACCACTATTTCTTCAAGTCGCTTCTTTGAATGATTGTGTGGCATGTCTAACTTTACTTGTTCAGCTTCTTCGAGTGATATTTTTAAACCAAGAGCAATGTCATTAGTGATATCATTTGAACCGATTGAAAATGTTTCAAGAGAAATCGGAATGCTATTTTCGTAAACAACAATAGATACAGTTTCTGCTCCAATATTTGCAAGGACACATCCAGCATTCTTTTGAGCTTTGTTTAATGTGACCGTACTTCCTGCTATAGGAGAGGCTGTGACATCGATGATTGAGACGCCGGCTTCTTCTGCTGCACGGATTAGATCATGAAAGTGTTTTTCAATACAAGTTATAAAAAGTGTTTTTGATTCTAATTTTGCACCTTTCCCACCAACTGGATTACCAAGGGAGATTTTGCCGTCTATTTTATATGCAAGGGGAATTGTATAGATAATTCGTCTATTCATTATCATCGATTGAGGTATGGAAGATTCACTGGATTTTACTGATTTATCTAAATCTAGTTTTGTAATTTCAAGATCAGCTTTTGTAATAACTGTACTGCCATGTGAAAAAATACTTCCAAGGCCTATACCTCCGATTGAAAGATATGCTTCTTTTATTTCAATACCACTTTCTCTTTGTGCAGTGTTGATTGCTGTTCTGAGACTTTTTGCAGTCTCGCTAATATTTTCTACATAACCATGTCTGATTCCTCTAGACTCAGATGAAGTTGCGGAAAGTATAATAGGCAAACCATTTTGATTTGCTTCAGCGACAATAATTTTGATTTGGTTTGTGCCAACGTCGATTCCGACGGCGATGTTTTTTCGACTCATATTTAAAAGGGGAGCTGTGTAAGATATTTAATTTTAAAAAGAAATATTTTT
>CAIZIN010000088.1 GCA_903933085.1 uncultured bacterium | reverse complement strand
AAGTGGGGCAAATGCAATGATTATAAGTGAAAATCCTCAAAATTCTTCTGAACTTGTTGCAATGCTTGGTATGGCAATTGATAGGGGTTATGCATACGGTGAACTTGAAAAGAAAAAAGTTTTTTATCTTAGAACAACTAATTTACTGAGTTGGATAGCTGATAAGGATGATTTTGAAAATTTATTTACAACAATTTTAAAAGAAGCTAGAGATGTTGGTAATATTATTTTAGCTATTGATAATTTTGGACTACTAATAAGTACCGCTCATAATTTTGGATCGGATATTGTCTCTATATTCAGCATATTCTTTAATTCACCAGACTTACATATTATTGCACTTTCTGATAAAGAAAAATATCACAATGTAATTGAACCAAACAAGGCACTCACATCTTTCTTTGAGAAAATAGACATTCCAGAAAAAGATAAAGATGCGGTGTTAAAGATTCTTGAAGATGAGGTTCTTGCTGTGGAAGCTCGTGGAAAAGTTTTCATTACTTATCCAGCCATACAGGCTATAGTCGAAGGCACAGAAAGATATTTCTCTGAAGCTTTTTTATATGACAAGGCTCGTGATGTTCTTACGGAAATTGTTCCATATATAAAACATCAAAAAAGAAAAATTGTAACAAAAGAAGATATACTATCATTTTTTGTTGATAAGACTGGGATACCACAAGGTAAAATAGATTCAGATGAAAAAGAAAAATTAATAAATTTAGAAATCTCTTTACATAAAAGAGTTGTTGGACAAAATGAGGCAATTATCGCGATTTCAAATGCTTTACGCCGAGCAAGAGCTGGGGTGGGGAATACACACAGGCCTATAGGATCTTTTCTTTTTCTTGGACCGACCGGTGTAGGAAAAACAGAAACAACAAAAGCTCTCGCTGAAACTTTCTTTGGAACTGAAGATTCAATTCTTCGTTTTGATATGTCTGAGTATAAAACCAGTGATGCTTTGAAAAGACTTATTGGTTCATTTGAAGAAGATCGCTCAGGGCTTCTTTCAAAGAAACTTCGTGAAAAACCATACTGTGTTTTGCTTTTGGATGAATTTGAAAAAACAAATAAAGATGTTCATGACTTATTTTTACAAATAATTGATGAAGGATTTTTCTCTGATATGGATGGAAATCGAGTTAATGTAAGAAATACTATTATTATTGCAACATCAAATGCTGGAAGTGATTTAATTTTCGATTATGTAAGTCATGGTGAAAGTCTTGTAAATAAAAAAGATGAAATTATAAAAGCTATTGTTGAGCAAGGAATATTCAAACCAGAATTAATAAACCGTTTTGATGGAACTATACTTTTTAGTCCGCTTAGCGAAACAGATTTGAAAAAAATTGCAGGACTTATGCTTGTTAAGCTTGAGGATAGATTAAAAGAAAAGGGGATCGGGATAAGCATAACTGATAAATTAATTTCGTCGGTGGCAAGTCAGGGAATGGACATAGCTTTCGGTGCTCGTCCAATGAACAGATATATCCAAGAAAAAATTGAAGCTTCGATTGCTGATAAGATTATCCGAGGAGAAATCGGTGCAGGTGATATTGTCTCGCTAGATACGGAATAATAAATAATTGATTACATATAATCAATAAAATGAGCTCGGAAGTCCCTTTGCTTGACTGGTACTATTATTAGTGCTATAATATAAAGATAAGTACTTTTACATAATCTGATTGGTTGCATATGATTTTTTGGAAATTTTTTTAAAAATCATATGCAACCAAAAGCAATACCGCCGAGGAAGCATTGAAACAACCAAGAGAGAACCAAGAAAGAAAAAATAAAAGTGAAAAAGATCATCGCCATCCTTGTTATCATTATGCAGACACTATCGGCTGCTGTTACAAGTTTCTATTATGCGCCAGGATCACCAAAGTCCAGTTATATCGCTCAGGCGGTAACAACTACTTTGAGTCCTGGGAGTGAATGGACTTTCTATAACCCCTACAGGGTTTATGATAGTTATAATGCCATTGGTTTCAATATGAGGGGTCCGCAGTACTCCGGTCAGTGGTGGGACATTCAACTTTGGGCGCCAAAGAATGGACTGTTGGAAGTTGGAATCTACACAGCCACAAGGTTTCCGTTTCAAGACCAAGAAAACACAATGGGTTTTGATTGGAGTGGTTGTGGAAGAGGTTGTAATATGTCATTGAGCTATGTGAATATCTTGGAGGTGGAATATGTTAACGGTTTGATTACTAAATTTGCCGTTGATTTTGTTCAAGCTGAAGAGGTAGGTAATCGAGCTTTAATTGATTTCAATAACGATAGGTGGGCACAAGGTTCCTTTCGTTACGACTCAGAGATTCCAATTAATACAGCTCCAATTCCTGAACCCTCGATGTTTGCGTTGATTGGCCTTAGTTTAGGCTTTGTCACGTTACGTCGACGGAAGTAATTGCTATCAAATTAGATTATTAAACCCACTATCACAAGATGGTGGGTTTTTTTCATACTAAAATTTAAATTATTACATTCAGAACACTTAGAACCCTTTGAATATCTATAACCTCGCTGGTTTTTGTTTCTTCTTGAACTCAAAAATCTGTGCTACACTCTCCCCATATGGAACTTGGATTCTGGAAAAAAATAAAAAAGCCTTTTCTTGCAATGGCGCCGATGGCAGATGTCACCGACGCTGCTTTTCGACGTATGTTTGTAAAATATTCAAAAAATGAAACTTCCTTCTCTGTCATTCCGGCGGAGGCCGGAATCCAGTCCGAAAGTATTAATGACTATGTAACTTGGACAGAATTTGTTTCTGCTGATGGACTTTGCTTAGCTCCAGAAGAAGGAAGAAAAAGACTTCTAAGAGCCTTTGATTATATTGAAGCTGAGCGACCTATTGTGGCACAAATTTTTGGATCAAACCCTGAGCATATTGAAAGGGCTGTTGCGATGGTGAGAGAGCTTGGTTTTGATGGTGTTGATATTAATATGGGATGCCCTGATAGAAGTGTAGAAAAGCAAAAAGCAGGTGCGGCTTTAATTAAAAATCCAGAACTTGCCAAAGAAATTATCTTATCAGCCAAAAGAGGGGCAAAGGGTAAAGACAGAGTAATTCCTGTTTCAGTAAAAACTCGTATTGGTTACAATAAAGATGAGCTTGAGAAATGGTTACCAAAAATTTTAGAAGCAGAACCTGCACTTGTGACAATTCATGCACGTACTAGAAAAGAAATGTCTCTTGTTCCTGCAAGGTGGGAAAGAATAAAAAGAGCTGTTGAGATTCGCGATGAAGTTTATGAAAGACTTCACCCTACTAAGTTTTTGTCATTACATCATTCGGATACGAATAATGCTGGGCAAAGCCCAATGACAAAAATTTTGAAGGGTAAAGAAAAAACTTTGATAGCAGGGAATGGAGATGTTTCATCTCGTGAAGATGCACTTTTGAAAATAAAAGAAAGTGGCGCCGACGGTGCCATGGTGGGCCGTGGAATTTTTGGAAATCCTTGGTTTTTTTCCATCGATAAAAGGTCTGACCTTAAGAATCTAAAAAGGTCAGACCTTAAGAAGGACGACAACTATATTTTTGTTGAAGAAAAATTAAATGCTTTGGTTGAGCATACAAAACTATTTGAAGAACTTTGTGAATACAAAAATTTTTCCGTTATGAAAAAACACTACAAAGCATATTGTCACGGTTTTGACGGAGCAAAAGAATTAAGAATAAAACTAATGGAAGCTGAAAGTGGGGAAGAGGTGGAAAATCTAATTAAAAATTTCAAAATAAAAATGTAAAATTGAATTAATCTTCCTGTCATTCCCGCGAAGACGGGAATTCATGAATTAAATTTTACAGATTAGGTTTCCTCTTCGTGGAAATGACAAGGAAGGGCTCAACAAAGCCATTATTTTCTTGCTAAAAAAAGAAAATAGTATTTTTGTTGTAAAAATAGTTGACAAAAAGTTGGGGTGTGATATAATACTACCTAGATCGTGAATATGCGCTGAGGGACATAAAACCCAAAACCTTAGCAGTCACGAGAAAAAAACAAAAAAAAGAGAAAGGTATCTAGTATGAAAAGGCTTTTCCGGCGCGCATCTACCTATGGGTAGGTTCGTAATAAAAAACGTCGGTAAATCAAATATTAAATTTCGTCCCTTTTGGACGCGTTGATCAGGCATCGTTTGCCTCAGTCACACTGCTCCAAAATCATCACTGGCCACACCTCCATAACTACCTGATACCCTGTTCAAACCAACTTACAATTGGCGATCCAAGGAAGCAATTCCCGGAATAACCAGGGCTGGTCAAAAAGTACAAAACAACACATTCCTATGGGATAATCCAGATACTTCTGACAAATTATCACCCAAGGATCATAAAAATAAATTCTTGAAGAGCGCGCTTAGGTCCTACCCCTGAGTGCGCTCGAATTTTTTTGTATTTGCGAAACTTTGATGATAATATCTAAATAGAAGTGCGCTTAAACGTTGGGAGTGAACTTTTGTTTATAAACAACCAACGAAATTAGAAAAGGAACCAAATACCAAATACATAAGGCGCGGTGGGACCTATACCACCGCGCCTTGAACTTTTAATTCTAATCTTTCTCTGCGGATAACTTTGCTTGTGGTCAAAAAAATAAAGTGATAATATTTCTAGTGGAAGCACACTTGTTAAGTCAGGAGTCTTCCTTCACCGCCAGCCTCAAAGAGTTGATTACAAAAGAAAGGAGCTCTGAACCAAACGTAGTACCCATCACAAAAGGTGGGCTCGTGATCCAAATTCACACAACACTCGTCAGATGAACCAAATTCCGCGAGTATTTAATCCCTCCCGTGTAGCCAGCTTGCTGGTTCACGGGAGAATTTGTATCTATTTTGTATTCGAATACACTATTTTTACATTTTTCATTTTTCATTTTAAATTCAAATTATTCAGGAAAAAGTCTTATCGATTTTGTGTCTTTTTCCGAATAATTTGCTATACTTTCCCTATGTCAGAAGTCTTATATAGAAAATATCGCCCAAGTAATTTTGGTGAAGTGATTGGGCAGGAACATATTGTTTCTGTTATCGAAAAATCAATTAAAAACAAAAAGGTGGCTCACGCTTATCTTTTTTCAGGTTCTAGGGGTATTGGAAAGACATCCATTGCTCGAATTCTTGCAAAGGAGCTTGGAACGCACTCAGATGATATTTATGAAATTGACGCCGCTTCAAACCGAGGTATTGATGATATTCGCGCGATTCGGGATGCTGTAAATACCCTACCTTCTCACTCTCAGTATAAAATATATATTGTGGATGAGGTCCATATGCTCACAAAGGAAGCCTTCAATGCACTCCTAAAGACCCTAGAAGAGCCACCAGCCTATGTAATCTTCATGCTTGCTACAACAGAACTAGAAAAGATTCCTGAGACTATTATCTCTCGTTGTGAAGTGTATCGTTTTAAAAAGCCGACGGTGGAGGTACTTTCAAAACAGGTTCAGGATGTTGCAAAGCAAGAAGGTTTTGAAATTTCAAAAGCTTCAGCTGAGCTTGTTGCTTTGATGGGGGATGGATCTTTCCGTGATACCCTTGGAGCACTTCAGAAAGTGATTGGAATGTCGAAAGATAAAAAGCTCGATGATGAAGAAGTGAGAAATGCTCTAGGTGCTCCTTCTAAAACCCTCATTCACGATTTTGTAGACGCTCTTGCTTCAAAAGATATAGATATTGCTTTGAGTACAATAGAAAAAGTTAAAGTCTTAAATCTTTCTGTTACAACATATTGTGATCTTGTACTTCGAACACTTCGTTTTGCTCTTCTTGTAAGATATGCAAAAAGTATGCACGAAAATATAAAAGCAGATGTTGGTGAAGATGAATTTGAATATTTGTTAGAAAAATCCAAAGACGCTAAATCTGGAATCTCCTCAGCAACAATTTCTGAATTTTTGAAAGCCCGTGAAGAAATGAATATAAGTGCATTACCCGAACTCCCTCTGGAGCTGGCGGTGATAAGAATTCTCGCAGAGTAGATTTAAGATTTAAGAATTAGGAATTAAGAATAAATTCCATCGTTGTCGTTTCTTTCTCTCTGTCATCCTCGCGAATGCGGGTGTGAAATTATTTTTTGCATTGTCATTCTGGACCTGATCCAGAATTCAGACTTATCAGAAAAACCACCGGACATTAGTCCGGTGGTTGTTTACTTGATCATCTTCTCGTTTGAATAATAGCTGCACTTGTTTTTAGATAGGTGGTTCCTCTATGGCACCGTGTTCAATTTTTTCGAGTTGGTCCATTGTTGGAGCTGTCTGGTGGGCAAAAACAGTTAATTGTTTTTGTTTTCTAAGCTCTTCTTCTAGTTTGGTATTTTCTTTTTTGAGCGCTTTATATCTAAAATAGTTCGTAATAAATTCTGGAAGCAAAAGAAGTAGGGTAACAATTATTCCTGAGCCAATTGCCATCAATAGAATAAGAGCAAGTGAACCTGTTAGAGTCCAAGAGAAAAAAGATACAACAATAACTGCCGTGTTTTGCAAAGAGAAAATTACCGCGACTGACCCAAGTAATAGGCCTAGAATGAAGAGTATGATCATAATTCGTATTTTATGCTAAAGGATTTTTTCCTTGAACAATTCGTATCAAAAACATAATAATTGCAATCACCAATAGAACATGAATAAATCCACCAACTGTATAACTTGTTGCAAGCCCTAAAAGCCAAAGAATTATAAGAATCGTAGCAATTGTTGTAATCATAATATTTATATTATTTTATTAAATTAAATGGCTTACCATAAGATGTAATACCACCTATCAATTACGCCGATGTGGTGAATGAAATATTACAAAAAAACCCGAAATGAGGAGGTTGGGAACCTGGAGCTCGGTCAGGAATAAAATGAGGGACTTGGAACACTTTATCGACTTCGTGTTTAAATATAGTTTAAATATTATCAAGCCGAAATTTAATTTTTGAACCTTCCCATTCATAACCAAAATATTTACCATTATATTTAAATGCAGTTATCTGATTATGGGCACTACAAAGATATTTCGCTAGGTTAAATCTGGATAATTTTAGATTGGGATATAAACAGGTAAATTGGAAATCCCCTTTTTTATATTCATGTAAGATTAAGATTTCATCGAAAGCATTGTTTTCTAATAGTTTTATTTCTCTTGATAGTTTTTGGTAATTGGGGCAATAATCAATTTTTATTATATGTATCATAAGAATCTT
>CAIZIN010000087.1 GCA_903933085.1 uncultured bacterium | reverse complement strand
ATTAATTATTTCACTATTTGTTTATTAAATAAGTAGCGTATTAAATTACTCATGAAAAAAATATTTTTAGGGGTTGTGTTGGTTTTAACGTTAGTCTTTGTTGGGGTAACGGCAAGTGCTCAAAGTGCGCCTTCAGGAGGTGGCGGAGGAGGTTCGATTCCTACTTCAGATTCTGCTCCTGCACTTATTGCAAGACTTGAAGCAATGATTGCTCAGTTAGTGACACAACTTAATATTTTATTAGCAAGACAAAATAATTCAGGATTGACTTTGGTAGCAAACACAGATTCATACGGAGAAGTGAACCTCAAAGCTACGTTTGATCAGAACAAGATTGATCCAATATCTGTAACTCTTCGCGCTGTGTGTCCAGCAGGTGTATTTTTGTATTATGGAGAATCTGGTATAAATCTTTGTAACAGTGATTTTAATATGGATTTTGTTGGAGCGGGAGTGTATAAAAAAATACTTAAGTCTAACAACTACAGTAATGCTAGGCAGACAGTAGATTTTAAAGCATTTACAAATGGAAATGTAAATTCAACAAATTATGCTTTTGCAAGTGTTATTATTTCAAATCCAAATAATATAAGTCCAAAAGCTACATCTACTGGGGTGGTTAGTTTTGTTGAAAAACCAACGTTAAAACTTGTCTATGATAGAAATAGAAATGAATCAAGATTAGATGGATCAGGAACAGTGACTGTGCAAGCTGGCGCAAATGATGTTTTGATTTCTTATCTAACTCTTACTATTTCTGACAAAGATGGAAGACAAGTATTTACAAACGCACACACTACATCCTTTCAGGGTATAAACAATACTGTGAAAGAATCAGTTCCTAGTCAGTATGGAACAAATAATGATGCGTGGAGGGTTAAAGCTGGTACAAAAGCAACTTTCAGTATTCAAACATCAGAAAATCCTCAAGTGATGTTTGCAGGTACATATACATTGTCTTTGGGTGTTGTTGGTATTTTGGATAAGAGTGGTATATCAGCGTACGATCAATTAGCTTACCAAAATTTGAAATCTTTACCCGTAACAATTATTGGTGAAAAATCACCATATATTACGAACGCAACAGTAAAAGGTGATAGTGTAACTGTTGTTGGTAATAGGCTTTATGCTAATAGTAGTAAAGTCTACGTCAATGGTGTTTACAAGGGTCCGTTAAAAATTGGATATTCAGAAATTGGGCAACAAAATGTAACTGGAACATTTCCTGTTTCATGGTTAGATAAATCAGAAAAGGGAGGATGTACACTTTATGGAAATATTCAAATAGAAGATCCTAAGTATGGAAAGAGTAATAGTTTTGGGGTTTCAAGGGCATGTGATGGGTCAGATCAGAAAGCTCAAATAAATATATCTTGGGCAAATGGTTCAGATAACGTTAAGATTGGGTTGGTTGACAGTAGATATGATAAAGATGGAACAGTTTTAGGTTGGATTTCGTTAAATAATAAAATGACAGGCTCTCTTGTTTGGGATGGACTAAATGTAACAGATCTTACTGGTACTGTTATATGGCCAGTGAAATCTCTTTCTCAGGGGCCGTATCGAATTCTAGGTAGTTCAGCGAATTCAGCTGGTAATTATTGTTCTAATTGCAATGATGTTTTAAGTGACAGTTTTAATATATCAAACTCCGCAATTAATATTCAACTTACTGCTTTTAACTCAACGACCCAACCTTCAGTTACCGTCATTTCGCCAAACGGAGGAGAACAAATTAAAACTGGTGAAAAGACGGTCATTAAATGGACTGGTGCAAACCCTAATAAGACAGTTAGAATAAACCTTAATTTTTCACCGATTGGTTATACTTATAATAATGTTCAAGACACTCTTTCATTCAACGCTCCGGATACAGGATCTTTTGCTTGGATTCCATCAGAATTCTATCTAAAAGCTATAGTACCTGGTTCATTTTCAGTTAATATTGTAAGAGAAAATTCTTCAGATAGTTCAGACAGAAACTTTAATATTGTTCAAGGTAATCTTGCAACACGGTTAAATGTCACCTCACCACGTGGTGGAGAAACATTTACTCCTGGACAAACAGTATCTGTAAGTTGGAATCCATCTGTACCTAACTCTCAATATGGTTTCGCAATCTTGAAGAAGGGTGACGATAGTATAGCAAAATGGGACTGGCTCGATCATGATAATAATGGATATAAATGGACTGTACCAAGAAATCTTTCATATGGAGATTATTATCTAAGAATTTCAGAGCTTTCAACTAATTCAAATGCCGGGGATGTTCGTGGAAACATAGGTTATAGTAATTCCTTTACAATCAATTCATCAGTAACAGCCCCTGTAACTCTAACTGTTTCAAAAACAGGTACTGGGACTGGAATAGTTAGTGGGGCAACAAGTATATATTCGATCGGATCAACTGCGACTCTAAGAGCTATACCATCTTCTGGTTCGACATTTACAGGTTGGAGTGGTGCTTGTTCAGGAGGTGAAACTTGTTCAATTGTTATGAATGGAAATAAAGAGGTGACAGCCACCTTTACAAAAAATCCTGAGCCAGTAGTAGACTCAACTGTATTATTTTCTTTGACAACAACGCAATCTGCAAATGGAATAATTGCAGGAGCAGTAAAAACAAACTTAAGCGGATCTACTGTGTATGTTAGTGCTCTTCCTAATCCAGGCTATGCATTTAGTAGTTGGACAGGGAACGCTTGCTCAAATTCAGTTATAACAGGTACTTGCAAAATTGTCATGAATGAAAATAAGACAGTTGGCGCAAACTTCATTCCTGTTACGGGGCAGATGGCTCCAAATCCAAATGTTTATTCTCTAACAACATCAATAACAGGTACTGGAGGAGTGATTATTGGTGCTGCAAATTCTTATATAAACGGATCAACCGCAAATCTAACTGCTAAACCTCTATACGGGTCTGTTTTCACAGGTTGGGGCGGTGCTTGTTCAGGAACGGGGGCTTGTTCAATTATTATGAATGAAAACAAAACAGTTAATGCAAACTTTAGACGACCTGCTGTATCTGCACCAACAGCGTCTAAAGCTGAGCAATTAAACTCAATTGCAGCTGCTTTGCAGGCAATAAAAGATATATTAAAGAGAATATAGGTGTTTGTTTGTGAATCTCTGTAGAATTAGCAAAACGAGCGGTGCCAAAAGCACTGCTCGTTTTGCCTGTAAATTATTAAATTACCCGCTGACTGTTGACAATATCTCATTTTTTGATAGTATACTTGTCACTGCTCTTATTGAGCAAATTCACAATAATGACACGATCACTAAAAAAAGGACCATACGTAGACGAACGATTATTAAAGAAAATCGCTGGAAAAAAGCCGTTGGAAACAGGGGTTATTAAAACATGGTCAAGAGCATGCCAAATATCTCCAGAAATGATAGGTTTTGTATTCGGTGTACATAACGGTAAGGATCATATTGAGGTTCTTGTTACAGAAGATATGGTAGGACACAGATTAGGTGAATTCTCCTCAACTCGAAAATTTGTTAAACATGGAGGTAAAATGCAAAAAGAGCTTGAAGCTGCTAAAAAAGCTTCAGAAATCTCAGCTGCTAAATCAGCAAAGGCTGCTCCAGCTGCTAAAAAGAAATAATTATGAAAGCATCACTCTCACAATACAGACAGTCACCACGTAAAGTTCGCCTAGTTGCGGATATGATTCGAGGTAAAAGTGCAGGAACAGCACTCACAATCCTTACTCTTGTTCCAAAAAAAGCTGGATTGCCAATCAAGAAATTACTACAGTCAGCTATTTCAAATGCTAAAAATTCAGGTATTGATGTTGAAACTTTGACGGTAAAAGAGGTTCGAGTAGATGGTGGTGTGGTAATGAAACGACAAATGCCTCGTGCTTTTGGTCGTGCTTATGTTATAAATAAGCGAACAAGCCATATAAATCTTGTTTTGGAAGCAAAACAAGATAAATCCGAAGCACGAAATCCTAAATCTGAAACAAAAACTGAAAAGATAAAAATTGTAAAGAAAGTTACAAAAACTGTTGCAAAGAAAGTTACTAGTAAAAAGGTTGTAAAATAATTTTACATTTTAAATTTTTCATTTTAAATTAAACACATGTCACACACAGTACACCCATATTCACATAGACTAGGTATTATCAGAGATTGGAAGTCTCGTTGGTTTGGTATAAATCAGAATTATCGTGATTTTTTGAAGGGTGATATGATCATTCGAAATCATGTAGAAAAGAAACTAAGAGGATACTATATCGACGGAGTTGAAATTGAAAGAAGTGCTAAAACTCTACGTGTAATAATCAAAACTTCACGTCCTGGTATGGTTATTGGACGAAGTGGTGAGGGTGTAATTAAACTTAAAACAAACCTATTAAAAATTCTTAAGAAGGAAAATCTTATTTCCAAAGAAGAATTTCGAGTAGATATTGAAGAAATTCGTTCTCCAGAATCAAGTGCTCACATTGTGAGTCAAATGGTTGCGGAGGCACTTGAAAAGCGTATGCCATTTAGACGCGTGCTCAAGCAGACTGTGGAAAAAGTAATGGCAAACCGAGATGTGAAGGGTGTGCGTATTGCACTCGCTGGCCGACTTGGAGGAGCTGAAATGGCTCGTCGAGAAGAGCTTAAGAGAGGACGTATTCCACTTCAAACTTTCCGTGCAGACATTGACTTCTCCCGTTACGAGGCTCATATGACTTACGGACAGATTGGTATTAAGACTTGGATTTACAAGGGTGAAGTCTTCAAAAAATAACGACCGAAGGGACTATATTTTTTGAAACCCCGCCCTTCTGTAAGCATTTAAGGGCGGCGGTGGATATTCAAGGATTAAAGTTTAAAGAAAATATTAAAAATTATTAAATAGAAGGGCGGGGTGATTTTAAATCAACCGACCCACGCCCTTAAATACATAAGGAAGGGCGGGGTGGTGATTTTTGTAATCGCTTCGCTCATCAAAAAACAACCATGTTACTCCCAAAGAAAGTAAAACATCGAAAATGGCATACAGCAAGACGAAATCCTGCTAGAGCTCGCGTAGAAAACCGTGGGGTGAATATTGATTTCGGTAGTTTTGGTTTGAAGGCGACCACTCAGGGTCGTGTTGAATCAAAGCAGATCGAGTCAGCTCGAAAGGTTATCTCACGAACACTTGGTAAAACTGGCCGTATGTGGATTAGAATATTTCCAGATAGACCTTTTACAAAGAAACCAGCTGAAGTAAAGCTTGGTAAAGGTAAGGGAGATGTGCAAGGTTACTGTTTTGAAGTTTGGCCAGGAAGAATCATTTTTGAAGTTGATGGTGTTACACCAGAGATTGCAAGAGAGGCTTTGAGAAAAGCCGGAACAAAACTTCCTGTTAAATGTAAGATAATCGCTCGCGAAGAATAATATAACTAATATGGCAGAACGATCTACAAAAAATGAAAAAGATTTGGTAAAAGAGCTTGGAGACAAGAAGGAAGCTCTTCGTGTAATCCGATTTGGTATTGCACACAGTAAATCTAGAAATGTGAAGGAAACTAAAGGTCTCAAAAAGGAGGTAGCTCGGATTTTAACTGAGCTTAATTCTCGAAAATAGACTAAATACTAAATATGACAACAATTAATAAAGAACAAAAATCAACAGGACGAATTTTCAAGGGAACAGTCGTTTCTACAAAAATGACAGATACAGCTGTTGTGAAAATTGAGCGATACGAAAAACATCCAAAATACGGAAAGTTTATTCGTTCTCAGAAGAAGTTTAAGGCTCACAACCCAGGTAATACTTGCAAAGTTGGTGATATAGTAGAAATTCAGGAATGTCGACCAATTTCTAAGGATAAGAGTTTTATCGTAATTAAATAAACTGCCATGATACAACCACAAACAATTGTAATGATTGCAGACAACTCTGGAGCTAAAGTCGGAAAGGTCTTCAAAGTCCTAGGTTCTTCAAAAAAGAGATATGCTCGACTTGGAGAAGTTGTTGTGCTATCTGTACAAAAAGCAGAACCACGAAAGCAGATCAAGAAGAAGGATGTATGCCATGCTGTTGTTGTTCGAATGAAATCAGCTTTCCGACGAAAAGACGGATCATATATCCGTTCTGATGAAAATGCAGTAGTTATTATCGACAAAGTAAAGCATGAACCAGTTGCTGGACGTGTATTCGGTCCTATTCCTCGAGAAATTGCTGAAAAAGGTTTTCAAGCGATTGCTTCAAAGGCTCCGGAGATCGTGTAGATAATTAAGGAACGTAGTGACTATAATTATCACACCCTCCTAACTTTTGCAGAAATTAACAAAACAAAAATGATAAGTAAAAACAAAAACGATATGAATAATGAAAGTAATTGCTTTTGTTGCAAAAGTTTGGAGGGTCATTATTTTACTAATTCACTTCGTTCATAAGAAAAATATATGAAAATCAAAAAAGGCGACAATGTAATGGTTATGACAGGTAAAGACAAAGGCAAAAAAGGTGCCGTTGTTAAAGCTTTCCCAAAGGAGAATAAGGTTCTTCTTGATGGTGTTAATGTTGTAAAGAAACATATCAAAAAAGGAGCAAAGGGAAGCTCGAAGGGTTCAATTGTTGAACGACCTATGCCTATCAATGTTTCAAACGTAATGATAGTCGAGGGCGGTAAGACAACGCGAGTTGGCTACAAAATGGAAGCTGGTAAAAAAATCCGAATTGCTAAGAAAAGCAATAAGGAAATAAAATAACTGTTAGCAATTAGGCTCTAGGCTCTAGCGGTTAGGAATTTAGAAAAGCTAGCGCCTAGTGCCTAAAGCCCAGAGCCTAAACCTACAATAGATAAAATTAACAAAATAAAGTATAAAATTACTAATTCACAATAAAATGGCACACTTCACATCAGTAAAAGAAAAGATTGCAAAAGCTTATGATTCAATGAAGGCTGATTTTGGTTACAAGAACAAAATGCAGGCTCCAAAGATTCAGAAAGTTATTGTGTCTGTTGGTGTTGGATCACAAAAAGATAAAAAGAAAATCGAACTTATTGAAAGTCGACTACAGAAAATCACTGGACAAAAGCCGGCTGCACGAGTTGCAAAGAAATCAATTGCTACATTTAAGGTACGAGAAGGGGATCTAAGTGGATATCAAGTTACTTTGAGAGGCCCACGAATGATTGACTTTCTTGATAGATTAATTAATGTTTCAATTCCTCGAACAAAAGACTTCCGTGGTATTTCACGAAAAGGAGTTGATGAAATGGGAAACTATACACTTGGTATTAAGGAGCATACTATTTTTCCAGAAACGGCTGATGAAGATATTAAAGATGTCTTCGGTATGTCGGTGATAATCGTTACAAATGTTAAAGATACAAAAGAGACTTTAACTTTCCTCGAGACTATTGGATTTCCTTTCAAGAAGGCGTAATGGGGAAGGAATTAAGAATTAGGAATTAGGAATTAGGAATTAAGAATTAGGAATTAGGAATTAGGAATTAGGAATTAAGAATTAGGAATTAGGAATTAAGAATTAGGAATTAGGAATTAGGAATTAGAAAGAAAATGCCAGCCCCGAAGGGGCTGGCATTTTCTCATAACTCATAACTCATAATTCCGCCCAACAAAAAACCACCCCTGTCACGAATGGTTTTCGTGAGAGGTGGGGTGAGTTCAAGCGCTAAGCCAAAACCCATTCCAATGATTCCGTCGTTCCGGGGAATCTGGAGTTAACGTGCAACCAGAATAATAAAGTGCCTGGGCAAGCCGGGGTTTCAAATTCGTGATACACACGGTCTTTTTCAGTACCTTGAGGGAACGGAATAAATGTGACGATGTACTTCGGCATAATTTTCAGTAACTGAGGTGGTCAATGGATGAATTCACCCTTTGCCAACCACTCGGGTTCGTTGCCTTCGAGATAGATAACGGGCGAAAGGACACCTGTCTTGACCGACAACTCATGTTTCCATGCGTCGAGCCATTCTTGTGTGATGAATCGTTTGTCTTCTTCTGCAACCTTGATAATGATTTCCAGGTCACATCGACTTTTGTCGATTCCGAAGTTTGCTGAATCAGGATTCTTAACCAATCGTTCGATTTGTGATATTAACCAACTACAATGTTCTTCTTCCATGTGTTATTAATTCGGTGAATTTGGGTCACCAGGGCTTTTCTAAGGCCTCTACCCATGTGAAATAACTACTACCTTCTATAATAACATTTTTCATACAAAAAGTCAAGTATTTGCTATTCCATACTCCTTAAAAGAGCTCAGTAGAGGCTTTTTGGGAGTATCAATTCAACTGACTGAATTCCACGTAATCGTGGAAGGAAGGCCTCCAACTCTTTATAATATTAGGAAGATAACACAATCAACGTAAATGAAGTGTTACTTTTCCCGAGCATTTGGAGCCGAAAAGCATGGTCTTTTTGTAATCAAAAAGTTTTCGGCGAAACCGAAGCGAGGAGCGGCAGGGCGACGGAGCGGTCGGGAAAAGTAATACTGAATGGGTTTGACTAGTAACACTTAAATTTGAAGGTGTCAGAAGTGTTTAGACATTACCCATTACCTTTGACATTCTCTATTTTTCTTGCTAATATGGCCCGAGCTCTCAGGAGCTATTTTAATTAGTCTTTAACAGCAAATTATGGCAAAAACATCAGTAATAGTACGTGCTACCCGAAAGCCGAAATTCAGCTCTCGCATCGTGAGACGCTGTGTTCGTTGTGGTCGAAAGCGAGCTTATATGCGGGACTTCGGGCTGTGTCGCGTTTGCTTTAGGGAAATGGCCAATGAAGGTCTTATTCCGGGCATCAAAAAATCATCATGGTAACAGATTCAATTTCAAACCTCATTATTCATCTTAAGAACTCAAACATTGCAGGTCTGCCAACTGCGACTATTACGTTCTCTAAAATGAAATTAGAGATATTAAAACTTCTCGAAAGAGAAGGTTATGTAGGTAAAGTAAAAGAAGTGGGGAAGACAGACGTCAAGAAAACAATTGAAGTCGAACTTCTCTATGTTAACAAGAAGCCAGTTATCACGAATGTAAAGCGAGTTTCTCACTTTTCACGACGTGTGTATATAAAGGCGAAGGAAATAGTTCCAGTCAAAAATGGATACGGTTTACTCATAATCACAACTCCAAAGGGTGTGATGACAGGCAAAGACGCTCGAGCTCAACAGCTTGGTGGCGAAGCCCTATTTAATATTTGGTAATTTCTACAATATGTCACGACTAGCAAAAAAACCAACAAACATACCGCAAGGCGTAGAAGTTACCTTCCAAGAAGGAACTCTTAGTGTGAAAGGACCAAAAGGTTCACTTTCAATCACTATGGATTCTCGAGTAGTTGTCGAAATCAAAGACAACGAAGCTCATTTCATTGTCAAAAAAGCAGAAATTGAGTCACTCGCACTTTGGGGAACATATGCTGCACACTTGCGCAATATGATCGAAGGTGTCACAAATGGTTATGCAAAAAAACTAGAGGTTGAAGGTGTGGGCTTTAAATGGGAAGTAAAAGACGGCAAGATCGTAATGGCTCTTGGTTTTTCACATCCTGTTATCGTTACTATTCCAGAAGGCCTTTCAGTTATAACTGAAAAATTAACAATGACCATCTCAGGTCTAGACAAAGACAAGGTTGGTCAGTTTGCAGCGATAGTTCGCGATTATAAGAAGCCTGAACCTTACAAGGGTAAAGGAATTCGCTACGCTGGTGAATATATTCGCCGCAAGCAAGGTAAGAAAACTGTATAAAGGCTTATGAAAAACTCACGAACTAACAAAAAAACAATCAAGAGAACTACTCGTCACGCACGTATTCGAGCAAAGATTTCTGGCACAAAAGAAATGCCACGTCTTTCTGTATACAAATCAAACAAGTATATCTATGCTCAGATTATTGATGATACAGTAGGTGCTACTTTAGCATCAGCTTCTTCAATTAAATCAAAAGGAACAATGATGGAGGCAGCGAAGGAGGTTGGAAAAGAAATTGCAACTAATGCAAAGAAGATAGGTATTTCAAAGGTCGCATTTGATAGAGGTGGCTTTATTTATACAGGCAAAATTCAGGCTCTAGCCGATTCTGCTCGTGAAGCCGGCTTAACTTTCTAAATTTATGACAGATAATATAGTAAAAAAAGAAGAAGAAACAGCGGGAGCTACTCCAATAGCGCCAGTTGTTTTTGATAGTTTTGATTCTGCAACAGTTGAAAAGCAAGAAACATCAATGACAGCTCCAAAGCGAGATTTCAAAAAGAATCGTCGCCCAAGCGGTCCAAAGCGTGAACCTAGAGTAAAGTCAGAGTATGATCAGAAAATTCTAAACATCCGACGTGTGACTCGTGTTGCATCAGGAGGACGCCGATTTAATTTTTCAGTAGCAATAGTTATTGGAAATAGAAAAGGTGCAGTTGGTGTTGGTACTGGTAAAGCGGGGGATACATCACTGGCTATTGATAAAGCAGTTCGAGATGCAAAAAAGAATTTGATTCATGTTCGGGGAACGAAAGATTTTTCAATCCCTCACGAAGTTTCATGTAAATATTCAAGTGCTCGCGTAATGATTAAGCCTGCTCCAGGACGAGGTATTATTGCAGGATCAGCTATGAGAGATGTTTTAGAGCTTGCTGGTGTGAAAGACGTGAATGCAAAAGTTATTTCACCAAGTAAGAACAAGCTAAACATTGCTCAAGCAACACTAAAGGCAATTGAAATGCTTAAAACTCCAAAAGTAAAGGTCGCAAAAGAAGCAAAGGTTACAACAGAATAATCAATTATTATGCAATTCCATACAATCAAATCAAAAACAAAGCGAATCACAAGCACACAAGTTGCTCGTGGTGGAAAGCGCGGAAAGACAGCTGGCCGTGGAACAAAAGGTCAGAAGGCTCGTGCTGGACATAAAATTCGCCCAGAATTTCGAGATGTGATCAAGCGAATGCCAAAGTTGCGAGGTCGCGGAAAGAATAGTAATAAGACAATTCAACTGAAACCTATTACAGTTCCTCTTACTGTTATTGAACTATCATTCGAAAGCGGTGAAAAGGTAACTCCAAAGACTCTTTTGCAAAAAGGTATTCTTACAATCATGAAAGGCAAGACTCCAAAAGTTAAAATCTTAGGGCGATCTCCAATTACCAAGAAGGTTAATATATCTGGCTGTGAAGTGTCTGCCACTGCAAAAGCAAGTATAGAAAAAGTGGGAGGTACAGTAACAGCCTAAAAAGCTATGTCAGCATTTTTACGAAAATTAGGAATTATTGCGAAAGATAAGAATCTTCGCTCAAAGTTTTTGTTTGCCATTATCGCACTCGTTATTTTCCGTGCGTTTGCAGCGATTCCAATTCCAGGTGTAGATACTTTAAAGCTTGAACAATTCCTTTCAAACAATCAGTTTTTTGGTCTCCTTGATGTATTTTCAGGAGGTGGACTTTCAAGTCTTTCAATTGTAATGCTTGGTGTAGGACCTTATATTACAGGTTCTATCATCATGCAACTTCTTACGATGATGTCACCAAAACTAAAGGCGATGTATCACGAAGAAGGGGAGGCTGGACGAAAGAAATTTTCTCAGTATTCAAGAATGCTTACAGTTCCTCTAGCTATTGTTCAAGCGGTTGGTTTTATTCTTCTGTTAAAAAATCAAGGTGTCTTAGGAGATATGTCAACATTTGACCTCGGTCTAAATGTTCTTATTGTAACAGCGGGATCAGTACTTCTAATGTGGATCGGTGAGTTGATTACTGAATTCGGTATCGGAAACGGTGTCTCACTCATTATTTTCTCTGGAATTGTGGCTCGTATCCCAAGTGCTTTAAGTGAAATTATGTTGAACTTCAATGCTTCACAGATTCCTTTAATTCTCGCCTTTGTAGTTGGTGCGCTAGCGGTTATTGGTGGAGTGGTATTTATCACCGAGGCTGAAAGATCTGTACCTGTAACCTATGCAAAACGAGTGAGGGGTAATAAAGTTTATGGTGGCGTGTCTACATACTTACCATTGCGTATTAATCAAGCTGGTGTGATTCCGATTATCTTTGCTCTCTCAATTCTTATTTTTCCACAAATGATTGCACAATTTCTTACAACGTCAGGAAATGCAGTTATTTCAGGTGGAGCTCAGTGGGCAGTAGGTGTACTCTCGAATCAGCTTGTTTATGGTGTACTTTATTTCTTCTTTGTGTTCGTCTTCACATATTTTTACACAGCTGTGACTTTCGAGCCAGATGCAATTGCAACAAACTTGCAAAAGAATGGTGCATTTATTCCCGGTGTACGACCAGGAGCTCCAACATCAGACTATTTGGGTAATATAATTACTCGAATCACTTTGGTTGGTGCGCTTTTCCTTGGTATCATCGCTGTTTTGCCACTTATCTTGCGAGCTGTAACAGGTTTTCAAGCACTTACAATTGGCGGTACAGCACTTCTAATTGTTGTGTCAGTAGTTATCGACTTGATCAAAAAAGTTGAGGCTCAGCTAACAATGCGGGAGTACTAGGAAATTTGCAAAGCAAATTTTTAAGATTTAAGATTTAAGATTTAAGATTTAAGATTTAAGATTTAAGATTTAAGATTTAAGAT
>CAIZIN010000086.1 GCA_903933085.1 uncultured bacterium | reverse complement strand
ATACTACTATGTAAAATAAATGTACCGGCCGGTATAATTATATTACATCGGAATTTAGGTTTAAGGGTCGGGCTTATTTTTTAGGATATATGTTATTTGGGTTTTGATTGGTTGGATTTTGAAAATGTGGCTGTGTCGTGTAATATAGGGCTTATGAATGAATATGAACTTACTGTTGGCTTAGAAGTACATGCGGAGCTCAAAACTCAGACGAAGATGTTTTGTGCTTGTAAAAATAATCCAGACGAAAAAGAGCCAAATGTGAATACTTGTCCTATTTGTATGGGGCATCCTGGTACGATACCCACTTTAAATAAAGAAGCTATAAAATCTGTCATTAAAGTTGGACGAGCTGTTGGCGGTAAAATTGCTGATTTTACAGAATGGGACAGAAAGAACTATTTCTATCCAGATATTCCAAAGGGTTATCAAATTTCTCAATATAAATATCCTCTTGTTGAAGGTGGAGAACTTGCTGGTGTGAAAATTACTCGTATTCATCTAGAGGAAGATACGGGCACGTCACAACATGATAAAGGAGACTTTTCTCTTGTGAATTATAATCGTGCAGGCGTGCCTCTTATGGAGCTTGTAACAGAGCCTGTGATAAAAAGTGCAAGACAGGCTGGTGCATTTGCCGAAGAGCTTCAATTGCTTTTGAGAACACTTGGTGTGGCTGAAGCCAATATGGAAAAGGGTGAAATGAGAGTGGAGGCGAATATTTCTGTAGCGCTAAAGGGTGCAGATAAATTTGGAACAAAGGTGGAAGTGAAAAATCTAAATTCATTTAAGGCAGCAGAAAAATCTATTGAGTATGAGATGAAGAGACACATAGAAGCTCTTGAAAAAGGTGAGGTAATAATTCAGGAAACTCGTGGTTTTGATGAAAATACTGGTGCAACTTTTTCTCAAAGAAAGAAAGAGGATTCACATGACTATCGATATTTTCCAGATCCAGATTTGCCAAAACTATATGTATCACAAATCCCTGAATTTTCTGTAGAGGCGATGAGTGGAGAAATCCCTGAATTACCTTGGGAGAAAAGGGAAAGATATTCCAAAGACTTTAGTATAAAAACTGAGGACATTGAAAGTTATGTTTATGATTTTACTTTAGGGGAATTTTTTGAAAATGTTATAAAGGATTTTGGGGGAGATAAGAATAAGGTGGTCCTGGCATCAAACTATGTGACAAGTGACGTGGTGGGACTTTCTCGAAAAGAAAATATTTCTATTGATGAAGTGGTTGCAAAAATTCCGCATACAAGTTTTGCTTCCCTTATTAATCTTGTTTCAGATAAAAAGATTTCTTCTCGTGGTGCAAAAGATATTTTGGCGATTATGTATAAAGATGGAGGTGAGCCACAAGAGATTGCAGAGAAAAATGGATTCATTCTCTCGAATGATCCAGATGCGCTCAAAAAAGTTATTGAACAGATTGTGGCAGAGAATCCTACTGTGGTTGCCGATTATAAAGCCGGTAAAACAAACCTCATTCAATTCTTGGTTGGGCAGGGTATGAAAGCCATGAAAGGCTCGGGAGATCCGGCAGTTATCAAGGAAGAATTGGAAAAAGCATTAAATAGTTAGTAGTAAGTAGTTCGTAGTCCGTAGAAAATTCAGAAGGCTCCCTTTTGGGGAGTTTTTTGGTATAATTCATTCATTAAATATATAAATTATTAAAATGGAAAACCCACTGATAAAACCTGAAATTATAGCTGGAGATGTAAGTATTGTGAAGAATCAAGATAACTTTCTGTCTGGTGATAGGCAATTTTTGCGTGAAGGGTTAGAGAAGTGGTTTGAAATTGTTGCTGGATACTGGGGGAATTTAAATGAAGGTGAAGAGAATGAAAAAAAAGCTTTGGATAATCCTACAACACAATTGGATATATTGATGATTCAATTTCACAAAGCTATTGGAGAGGTTCACCACAGGTTGGCGAGCAGTATTAAAACTTTTCGGAATGCATTACTTATGAAAGATTTTGGAACTCAAGAACAGGTGGGGGTTTTAGATAAAATAGCAGAAAATTCCACTCGAGAAGGAAAGATTAAAAGATATTATTCATTGCATGTGCAAAATTTTGTGCACCCGGTTAAAAGAATCTATAGTCATTTGCTTGAAGGTGATGAATCTATTTCTGTCGAAAAAATGGAATCATACAAAAGAGAAGTTTATGAAATGGGTGTTTCTGTCACTGTATTTAAATCCATAGATGAATTAACCTCTTGGTTTATTTGGGCTGGTGGTAAAGAATATGTTGCGAAGGGTAATAAGATTCCGATATTGTTTTATGTGTTAAGAGAGGGTGATTTGAGAACGAACGGTTATAATGATGATACGGAGATAACTTTACTGGAAGAATGCACATGTTTAACGAAAGCAAGACAATCTGGAGTCCGTTATTCTGAAGAAGAGATAATAAAGTTAAAAGAACGCTCGGATAAGGCTGTAAAAGAGTGGTGTGAAAAATATTTGCCTAAATTAACAATATCTCCGTCTTTTTTAGAATATATAAAAAAGACGTAATAAAGTCCGTTTCTGTAAATTTTTTGGTATAATATGTCAGTTAATATAAATAATCAAAATTATGATAAAAGTTGCAATCAATGGAGCGGGAAGAATAGGTAGGGCGTTTTATAAATTAGCTTCAAAAAGAGAAGATATCGAAGTTGTTGCTATTAATGACTTGGCTGATATTAATAATATTGCTTATCTTTTGAAATACGATAGTGCATACGGTAGAAGTGGACTTGATGTAAAAGTTAGTGAAGACTTAAAGAGTCTTATTATTGATGGAAAGACTGTGCGATATGTTTCAGAAAAAGATCCTGCGACTCTGCCTTGGAAAGAATTAGGTGTGGATATTGTTGTTGAGTCCACTGGTCTTTTCACGAGTTATGAAAAATCAAAAGCTCATTTGGATGCTGGTGCAAAAAGAGTTGTCATTTCTGCTCCTGTGAAAGATGCAGAAGGTGCACAAAAAGCTGAAACAATTCTTCTTGGTATTAATGATGAAAAAATTAAAGACTGTTTAATTACTTCAAACGCTTCTTGTACAACAAACGCAGCAAGTCCGCTGATTGCAATTCTCGATGAAACTATTGGTGTTGAAAAAGCAATTCTAAATACTGTGCACGGATATACAGCGAGCCAAAGTATTGTCGATGGTCCAAATAAAAAAGATTTTAAAGAAGGTAGAGCGGCGGGACAAAATATTGTACCAACATCAACTGGTGCAGCTATTGCTGTAGGGAAAGCACTTCCACAAATGGTTGGAAAGTTTGATGGTATTTCAATGCGAGTTCCTGTGATCTCTGGCTCAATTGCCGATGTAACATTTATTGCAAAGCGAAACACAACTGTAGAAGAAGTAAATAATTTACTAAAAAAAGCATCAATGGAAGATAGGTGGAAAAAAGTTTTCACTGTGACAGAAGATCTAATTGTATCATCTGACATTCTCGGAGACTCACATGCTTCAATTGCTGACCTTGGTCTTACAAAAGTTATCGATGGAAACTTAGTAAAAGTTTGTGCTTGGTATGATAATGAGATGGGATATACGCACGCATTAATAGAACATGTGGTTATTGCTGGGAAGTTTATATAAATAATAAGAAATTATAAATAAAAATCGGCGAGCAACACATGGTGTTATTCGCCGATTATTGTGTGAAGTTGGAATTACTTTGGTTGCTGTTGATTTACCATGGTTTTTATGGTTCGAGTAGCACTACAAAGACCGAAGATGTAGGGTGGTGCTGTAATAAAAAATACCAAAGGTGCCCAGATTCGGAGGTCTTTGAAAAATATGGCTACAACATAATAAATGAGTAGTGCGATACCAAAAGAAATCCCGATTTTTGCGTAAATATTAATTTTCATTTATGTAGTTTTGTACGGATGTTTGTAGGCACATCTTAGCCTTAATCTACATCATATTATAGCATATAGGTATAGATTGTCAAGTCTCACTAAAAATCTTGATAGACTGTATAATGAGGGTGATTCATTCTGGGTAAAAATACAAACCTGGATCCCCGCATTCGCGAGGATGACAATACGAGAGATACTAAAATATTGTTATTGATTTTAGGTATCAAATCAATTTATCAAAAGCTAGCGCCTAGAGCCTAGTGCCTAATAGCTATACACATGAAAATATATTTTGCATCAGATCATGCGGGGTTTGAACTAAAAAAAGATTTAGTTGGTTTTGTGAAAGGACTGGGTTTTGAGGTTATTGATCTTGGTCCTGAATCATATGATGAAAATGATGACTATCCTGACACGATATCAAAAGCAGGAGAAGTGATCTCGAAAAATCCAGAAGATAGAGCTATTGTTCTTGGAGGTTCAGGACAAGGTGAGGCGATTGTTTGCAATAGATATCAGAATGTCCGGGCTGTTGTATTCTATGGAGGGCCTATGGAAATTGTTACACTTTCGCGTGCACATAACGATGCAAATATTCTTTCAATTGGTGCGAGATTTGTTGATCAGAAGGAAATTGGAGAAGTTGTGAGGATTTGGTTGCTTGCTCAGTTTTCGAATGGAACGAATCATGTGAGGAGGATTAAGAAGATAGAGCTGCTAAAGCTTTAGTAGAATTTTTAATTTTATAATTTTTAATTTTCATGTCCCAGTTTATTGCATTATCTGGGATAAATAATGT
>CAIZIN010000085.1 GCA_903933085.1 uncultured bacterium | reverse complement strand
TACAAAAATAAATCATGTTGAAAGAGAAATGGTTCTGTTTAAAGTCAATATTACAGCGATAACAAGATCCGAGGTTATAGAGATTGTAAATATTTTTAGAGCAAATGAAAAACATCCATCAAATTTAATGGATGTTGTGGGACGATAAAATAAAATACTACCTTGAAGTAAAGTTTGGTCACCCAGAACAATCACCTCCTTTTGCACACATAGAATTGGCCCTTTCTTGGGATCACAAAATAAAAGAGCAACCTTATCGGCTGCTCTTTTATTTTATGATCCATCTGCGTGGCTTTCGGAACTTTTAGGGAGTATGGATTATATTAAAAGTAGTATTCAAAAATTATTTCTATTAGCTCAGTAAGTTCACAATTTGAGAAAATACTTTCGATATAACACAATAATCACTGAAATTACTAATAATGCGTACATAGTGATAAACTGCCTAATTTGTTCCTCTTTGAACCAGATACTAAATTTATCGTCCAATGTTTGTATGTGAAGGTATGCCACAATTATCACAGATAAAATAAACAAAACCGTCATCAACAATGGTTTATTTCGAGTGCAAAAAATAATGGCCGGAAGTAGAGCCGTGCCCATTGAAAACAAGATAGTAGGTAAAATAAAATTATAATCTACCAAAAATAGACCCTTACTAAAACTTAATATTAAAATTACTACTAATAATATATAAACTAATAAATATTTCAGTAAAGTTTTCATATTGTATATATTTTACAATGTAATTATGACATTCACAATATTAACCTGAGGTCACAAGTTACTAAGTATATTTTTTCGCTTCGCTCAAATCCTACTAAGTACTCGCGATCACAAATATTTTTCTGGTGAAAAATTTTCTGACCACGACTCGGGCCGTCGCCCTCCGTCCTTACGCTCGGGTCCCTACCCCAAGCTCACCCTGGCTCATCTCGCAGATTTGCTAATCTGCTCATGTCTGGAGGAGGTTGAACCTCCGTAGATACAGGATTTATCAAAGATAATTGTAATTAGCCCTGTAGTTTTTTAGATGACGATAGATTTTGAATAAATTCTTTTATTTTTGCACCATAGTAGTAATAATTTATTTTACTGGAAGAAAAACTTATTATTGCAGTTTTTTCATCCCCATCAATATAATAAAGATCTGTGATTTGCTCTCCAATATCTTTCTCAATATGATAGACCAACATATTACCATTATCAGTCGTAATGACTTCAGAATTAATAATATTTTTAAAAAAACTTTTTTTCTCATTTTCAAATAGCCAATTAGCATTAAAAGATTCCGAGGAATTTAGAGTGATCATTCTAATATCTGAAAAGTCCCTATTATCAATATTAGGAAATGGAGATATGACAGTAATTTCTCCATCATCACTTGCATCAACTCGCCAATTATCAGGCATCCAAACAGGAAGAGAAGTATAGAATGCCCCGCCAGAAAAATAGCCAACGACATTACTAATATTTTTTGAATTGGGTGTTTTTTCAAAATACATTGTAAGTGGAACTGATTTTTTTTGTGATTGAATAGCATCATCCTTATTTGTTAGCAGAACGCCTGTTGAAGATGCACTATTTTTTGCTAGAGTTTCTATACCGACTTCTTCTTTTGTTTTATCTTTAATAACATCATCTGCATTATTTTTATTAAATAATTTATTATTTTCTTTATAAAAATATGTACCACCTCCAATCACAACCAACCCCAATAAAATTATTAAAATAGGAGCAAAACCTTTTTGAGTGTTCATAAGAAAATTGTAGCATCTTTGTGAATGTTCACAATGTTCACAGCTAAAGAAAAAGCGCCGTACCATAAGGTCGTGCGCTTTGTAGAGTTTTCTCTCCGAATTAAGAGGATTGTTCTTCCTGTCGTTTCTTCAGCAGAGCCAGGCGCTCGCGTCGGTTTTCGAACATTTGAGCAATTTTCTCCTCCAGTAGTCTGTCTCTCCCACCAAACTTGATCCAGAATTTTTCTGGTTCAGTGTTGATTCGCCAAATTACTATCTCCTTCTCTCTGAAAGCAGTGGACGTTCCAGGAGCTTCTATTATTGGCCCCAATGTCATCCAGATATCATCGTTACGAAGCTCTTTATCAGCCCTATCTAGTACGGATGCCAGTGCCCAATGAGTAGCTTGAAGGTCATTATCGTGACGTTTACAAGCCTCTACTATCGTATCTTCTGCCAATTTGCAGCTCCAGCTTTTTTTGCCGAAAAGAAACAAGAAAGCTTCGAAAATCCGATGCCAAAAGCCAATAAAAGGCTCTTTATACGGGAGAGATTCTTTGGTGAATCCATCGTATGCAAAAGTGGTGAAAGCAACGATAAGCTCGTTCCAACCCTCCACGATTATTCCACCCTCCTGAGGAAGGACTTTGTCATTTGTGTGTTCTTTTTTCATATGTTAAGTGAGTCAGAAAGTTCGCAAAATATGCTTGATGCATTGTGTAGCGACTTTTTGTATTCCGATCTTTCTGCCTCACTCAACTTTTTTAAAAGGGACTTATTTAACTACATATATTATATCACATATAGATATTATGTCAAGTATAAAAAGTCCGGTAATTCTGTGGGGTATATCAAAAAGTATTGAGAAATAAGGGTGAAAAACGCTGGTGAGCCACAATATTTTATTTTTCGTCAAAAATAAAATTTCCAGCCCCGGGCTCAGCTGTTTTCCTTGCAAAAGTATTTTTCTACTGAAAAATCTTTTCCACATGGCTCAGACCGTCGTCTTCCGCCCTTGCGCTCAGATACCAATCTGAGCTCACTAGAAAAACATGCTTCCGTCTTCACCACGTAGCAAAAAATCCAAAGCAGTTGGGATTTTTTGTCGTGATAACCCCATTGCGTGGCTTTCGGAACTTTTGAGAGAGATTGTATTAAAAGTAATATTCGAGAATTGTTATTAAAAATTAAAAAAAAGACCATCACAACTTGTAATGGCTTTTGATAAGTTTATCATTTCTGATAGTTTTTGACCGACTCCGCCCAGATCTGCTCGATAGCCCTTAGAGACATCTCGAGCTGATTCTCTAAAGAGTGTTGTGCTCTGTTGTGAAGAGACTCACGATTTGGATTTTCTTTCCTCCTACTCTCAAGCTTTGCAAGTGCTTCCTTAAAATCAGCAAGGCATCTCTCTTCCCTTTCTTTAACCTGAGCTTCCGCATAAGCCACACATTGACCAATAAACTCCTGTTCGTGAATAGCGAGACTCTTCTTGAACCTGTCGACAAGTATCTCAAGCTCATGTTTGTGTCTGGCAAGCAAAAATTCTAGACAATTTGGTTCTTGCATTTTAGTTTTGGATATAGTTCTTCTTCCGCAAACATATTAACACATTATTTTTAGATGTAAATACCTCAGAATAGAAACCTCGAAAGGAGTTGCACCCCAATAAAATCAAAAACTACTCAAAGAACCAATGGCTCCAAGCATTTTATAATATGCATACCTACTTACGTATCTTATCGTAATAGTACCGTATGGTAGAGAATTCCTCGGTCTTTTGTTTTTACTCGATATGGGTTTTTGATCAATTATATAGAATTTATCTTTAGATATTTTTGTAATTCTTGACCAATATTTAATAGATTTTTGTCTGTCACAATTTTCATGAATTTGTATTGAGGCTTTAAGTTTCTGTTCATGTATCTTAAAATATTTTCTAAGAAATTTCATAAAAATACATATCATTTTTTTATCACTATTTGTAAACCTTAAATCGGGAGTTCTATTCTCTTGTTTAGCTTTTGTTCCTTCTGCCCAAAATAATGAGACGCCAACAAACAATAATTTATCATTATTAGACAAAAGCATTTTCTTACCCTCTTCAAAAGCAATAACATTGTCTTTTTTAACTCCGGAACTTCTTTTTCTATTAAATAGTTTAATGTTTTTAAGCGAACTATCCCTATTCTTTTTCTCAAGTATCTTTAACACCTCATCACTGTAACTAATATCCTTCAACCAATAGCAAAGAGTGGCTTTTGGAATATCTCCAATTTTGCGCTGTATTTCTGAATACAAAAAACCACGCTTTCTTAAAGAAATAGCTTTCTTTTTTAATAGATTTGAACTCATGTATAGTATTATATAGCACTATACCTAGGTTTACAATACACACTGAAGAAGGTTAACTTCCGTAAAAACAAACTCGGCGGAGAGAGGGAGATTCGGTCACCTCGAAATTATGTCGTCACAGAATTTCTCCTCGACCCCAGAATTTTGATTTTGTTTGCTAACAAAATATCAAAATTCTTTTCAAATCTCCCACTTAATGTGTGCAGACCCATTATTCCTCTCCGCAGTTTTTTCACTGCGTTTCAAAACTGCGGAGAGAGGGAGATTCGAACTCCCGATACCATTTCTGGTATGTCGCTTTTCGAAAGCGATCCATTCAACCACTCTGGCACCTCTCCATGTGTTGTATCCTAGCACTTTTTTGCTTTTTTTCCAAAAAGTGCTATATTGTTTGAGTTACTTTAAGGCCTTATCGTCTAACGGTTAGGACATTGCCTTTTCAAGGCAGTAATCGGGGTTCGATTCCCCGTAAGGTCACAAAGCGTTAAGAAAATCTCCCAGTGGGAGATTTTTAGCTTTGTGAAGCCGGAGCATGTCGTGAATACTTGGAACGACGGCGAGGCGGGGTCGCGAGTACTTAGTAGAATTTGAGCGAAGCGAAAAATTATACTTAGTAACTTGTGATCACAGGTACAAAAATGAGCTTGCACTTAGGTGCAAGCCATTTTTGTTCATGGCCCCAAGAAAGCTCTGGGTGAGCTTGGGAAGGGACCCAAGCGCAAGGCCGGAAGCTGACGAGCTGAGGTATGACGAAAAGATTTTTCAGTAGAAAAATACTTTTGGGCAAGGTATGCCTAAAAGATTTTTCAGCAGAAAAATACTTGTAGGAGCTTTCGTCCGAGGTCACTCCACAAGAGTATTTCCATTTTCCTAATTCCTTTCAGTTATAAGGAAAATTGGTCAAAAGTTTGAATATATTTTTGAGGATTTACTAATCCGAAAAAATATGAAGACTGTACAGAATCTGTAAGATTCAAAATCCCTCCCGTCTCCGCAGAAAAAAACCGTATCAACAAATTAATACGGTTTAAACGATATTTTTACCTACCCTAAATTCTTTCAACAAGAACCCGCAATTCTTTGCAACGCCGGCGAATTAAATCCAATTTATCTTCTGCTGACATGGAACCAGGCAGAAAACAATCCTCAATGTCTTTTAGACCACTGTTTATCTTTTCCAACAAGGCATCCCTATCTGCTTCAGACATATTTTCGAAAACTGCCCGAACTTCATCTTTTAATGTTGCTGCACCATCTCCTGCCATAATAACTCCTTTGTTTGTTATTGTTTTATCCACAATTAATATAACACTTTTTATCAACATGTCCACACCTCTACTTTTCTAAAAGTTGCGCTATAATAAAACTATGGAAAAAATATTAAAACCCAGACTTGAAGATTTTTTAAACTTTGTTCGTGAACATGGGGTGATTGGGCTAGCTTTAGGTATTATCATTGGAGGTGCTGTAACAAAGCTTGTAACAGCTACAGTCACCGACCTTATAAACCCAATAGTTGGAATATTTCTAGGAAAACTTGGCAATCTAAATGATATAACTATCCCTATTTTCAGTGCAAATATCCTAATTGGAAACTTCATTAGCACACTTATTGATTTCCTAATTATCTTTGCGGTAGTATATTTCGGAATCAAAAAACTTGGTTTAGAAAAAATAGATAAGAAGAAAGAAGAATCAAAATAACCAATAACTCATGTCTGGTAAATTTAACTTGCATACATTGGCAATATTGTTGTAATATTCATTTACTTGCGCGGTTAGCTCAGTTGGTAGAGTGAGAAAGCATAGGTATGCTTTCGCAAAACCGGAGGCTGACGAGCCGAGGTGGGGTCGAACAAATTTTTAGTAAAAAATTATGTGTGACCTACATTGACGTTGTAGATATTAGATTTTAAACTTGATAATAAACATGCGCGGTTAGCTCAGTTGGTAGAGCGCTACATTGACGTTGTAGATGTCACAGGTTCGAATCCTGTATCGCGCACAGAATGATAATTTTAGCCATTGAAACATCTTGTGACGAAACTGCCATAAGCATACTTGACTGTGAAAAAGACACGGTCAATGTTTTAGCACATGAAATTAATTCTCAAATTGAATTACATAAAGAATTTGGAGGTGTCTATCCAAATCTGGCAAGAAGAGAACATGGACTAAATTGTGTTCCAGTTTTAGAACAAGCACTTGAGAACGCAAAACTTCCAATTGAAGATTTTTTAATGACGGAAGATCTCAAAAATGAATTACAAAAAATGATGGAGCGCGAACCTGTTCTTTTTGAACTACTCATTAATTTTTTAAATAAGACACAAAAACCAAAATTTGATGCTATTGCAGTAACAGAAGGCCCAGGACTTGAACCAGCTCTTTGGGTAGGTATCACTTTTGCAAAAGCACTTTCACTAGCTTGGAATCTTCCAATTATTTCTGTAAACCATATGGAGGGTCATATTGTTTCAGCACTACTTGAAAACACAACTCAAAAAAATTCAAACCTGGATTCCCGAATTCGCGAGAATAACAAGCGAGACGAGGAAGATAAAGGAAATAATCTTGAAACTATTTTCCAAATCCAAGAAATTAAATTCCCTGCTATTTCCCTACTTGTCTCTGGTGGACATACTGAATTAGTGAAAATCGATAGCATTGGAAATTATGAAGTTGTCGGCCGTACTCGAGATGACGCTGTCGGTGAAGCTTTTGATAAAGTTGCTCGCTTACTAGGATACCCATACCCAGGTGGACCGGAGGTTTCTGCACTAGCAGAGAAAGCACGAAATTCGAAGCACGAAATTCGAAACAATATCAAAATTCAAAATGATAAAACAGAAATCAAACTTCCTAGGCCGATGCTTCACTCTAAAGATCTAGATTTTTCTTTTTCTGGAATTAAAACTGCAGTGCTATATATGATACAAAAAATTTCTGTGATGACTGAAGAAATTAAAATGGAAATTGCGAAGGAGTTTGAAGATGCGGTCATTGAGGTTTTAGTAGCGAAAACAAAAAAAGCAATCGAGACTTATGGTGCAAAAACCTTAATTGTTGGAGGTGGAGTTATTGCCAACAAACCTCTTCGTAAAACACTAGTTGATTCCCTCCCCCAAACAAAAGTCCTAATCCCAAACATAAAATTAACCACAGATAATGCAACAATGATTGGTGTTGCGGGCTACCTTAAAATAAACCGCTCAAATTCTACATATTCTACCGATTTACGCGCTCAAGGCGGAATGAGCTTGGGAAAAAACTAGCACTATGCTATAAAATATATCAGATACCCCTGAAATACGCCGATATTAATGTTATCGGAAAAAAGTAAGACTATGTACATCTAGAGTCGAGAAGTCAGAAAAATCTATCAAAAACAACCAGCCAGGAAATTTTTGCAAATAGATTTTAGGACACCCACAGCTTGTGAACTCCTCGCCCCACCCCCGGAACAGCCAATTAAAAAAATAAATTGTTCCGGGGGTAATCTTTCTAATCAAACGATAAATTTGTTTGGAATATAATTTTGGATACAGCAACCCGGTCAGCTGGATATTCGTACCATGACTCATGGTTGAAAGGGACTGCTAACGCCCAGCCAAAACTAGCAGTCTATGTATCCATTAGCCCTGATGTCGACAGCCATCGACATCAGGGCACCTTTTTGTCTAAAATCAACATTTCTGTTATTATATTGCTTATGATAGACGAAAAACTGCTCAAGCCATATGACCCTACCACAACAGAAAAACGTATTTATGAAATGTGGGAAGACAGTGGTTTTTTTAATCCTGATGTTTGTATTGAAAAAGGAATTATTGCATCAGATGCAAAACCTTATGTAATCACCCTACCACCCCCAAATGTGACAGGAATACTCCACATGGGTCATGCTTTTATGCTCACTCTTGAGGATACTCTTATCCGTTACCACCGAATGAAAGGCTTCCGTACTCTATGGCTTCCAGGTACCGACCACGCAGCTATTGCTACACAATCACGTGTAGAAAAAAATATTTCTAAAGAGGAAGGGAAATCTCGATATGATTTAGGTCGCGAAGAGTTGCTTCGCCGTGTAAATGAATTTGCCCAAAATAGCCACGATACAATACTTTCTCAAATGAAAATTTTCGGATCTTCTTGTGATTGGTCTCGTGAAGCATTTACTTTAGATGAAAAACGTAATTTTGCCGTACGTACTGCATTTAAAAGTATGTATGATGCAGGTTTAATAACTCGTGGACACAGAGTTGTAAACTGGGATCCAAAAGGCCAGACAACCATATCAGATGACGAAATTATATACGAAGAACGTAAAGCAAATTTTTATACTTTTAAATATTCAAAAGATTTTCCAATAACAATTTCCACAACCCGACCTGAAACTAAAGTTGGTGATACGGCAGTGGCTGTACATCCTGAAGACCCTAGATACACAGAATTTGTAGGTAAAGAATATGATGTAGTATTTTGTGGTGTTCCAATTCATATTAAAATAATCGCAGATAATTCAGTAGAAAAAGATTTTGGTACCGGAGCTCTCGGAGTTACACCAGCCCACAGTAAAATTGACTGGGAAATTGCTAAGCGACATAATCTTCCATACATACAAGTTATTGATGAAAAATCTAGAATGATTGTTGGTGATGAAAGAATACTTGGAAAAAAAGTTTTAGAAGCTAGAGAAGAAATTGTAAGATGGCTTCGTGAAGAAAATTTAATGATTAGTGAGGAAGAAGTGTCTCAGAATGTTTCCACAGCAGAAAGAACTGGAGGAATTATTGAACCCCTTCCAAAACTACAGTGGTTTATTGCTGTAAATAAAGAATTCACAATCCCCTACTCTGAAATAAATGGAATAGAAAGCGGAAGTACGATAACACTAAAAGAAATAATGAGGAAAGCTGTGGAAGGAGGACAGATCGAAATACTGCCTGATTATTTTAGTAAAACATATTTTCACTGGATTGATAAACTTGATGATTGGTGTATCTCAAGGCAAATTTGGTATGGGCACAGAATCCCTGTTTGGTACCGAAATAAATTTAAAATTAAAAATGAAAAAAGTAAAATTGAAAATACAGATTCAAATACAGAAACTTATTGTGGAATGGAGGCGCCTGAAGGTGAAGGTTGGGCTCAAGATGAAGATACTCTAGACACATGGTTCTCTTCAGGACTTTGGACATTTTCAACACTGGGTTGGCCCCAATCGATGAATACTTTAACGGGTAAGCCAGAAAAAGGTTCAGATCTTGATATATATCATCCGACAGATGTACTTGAAACCGGCTATGAAATTCTTTTCTTTTGGGTAGCACGAATGATTCTCATGACAGGTTTCCATATCGGAACTATTCCGTTTAAGAAAGTCTATCTTCATGGAACGGTTCGTGATGCCAAGGGCCGAAAGATGTCAAAATCTCTAAACAACGGTATTGACCCAATAGATGTAGCAGATAAATTTGGAGCAGACGCTGGACGAATGGCGCTTATGGTTGGATCAGCTCCCGGAATAGATACAAAAATCTCCGAAGACAAAATTAAAGGCTATAAACATTTTGCAAATAAGGTTTGGAATATCTCCAGATTTGTTCTTCAAAACACCGAAGATTTTACTTATGATGAAAACTTTAAAAACTGGACAGAGGGTGATATAAAATTAATCGAAATACAAAACACTGAAATAGAAAACCTAACTCAAGAATTAGATAATTTAAAAATTCACATTGCATCAGATAGAGTTTATCAATATATTTGGAATGATTTTGCTGCAAAAATAATCGAGGACTCGAAACCAATTCTAAAAGATGGTACAATTGATGAGAAGAATTCAAGAGCTCAATTCCTACTTCATTCACTTCGAAAAATACTGATCGTCCTCCATCCATTTATGCCTTTTGTCACTGAAGAACTTTGGTCTCTGATGCCTTTTTCAAAAAATAAAATATTAATGGTTGAAAAGTGGCCGATTATATAACGAGTATTTTATCTTAATATTTTCCTATATGATTTCTGTACTAAAAGTTT
>CAIZIN010000084.1 GCA_903933085.1 uncultured bacterium | reverse complement strand
TCGAATTTCGTGCTTCGAATTTGAAACTGTGCTTAAATCACAATTTCAATAATTCCTCCTCCTAAACAAATATCCCCGTCGTACAAAACCAAAGACTGACCTACAGGCACAAAATCCTGATTGTCTAAAAAATTCACAGTGTAAACTCCATTTTTCTCTTGAACTCTACATTCAAAAAGTGGCTGACGGTATCTTACTCTACATAAATAATTTTTATCAATTTCAGGTAAAACTGTCCAATTCACATCTCTCAAAAAAACTCCAGTATTCGAACTATCTTTAATTTCAAGAATAGAATCCGAGACTGTAATTGTATTCTCTTTAATATCTTTGGATATTATATAAAAAGGCCCCTCGTCTGTACCCTTCTTTGTAATCGTAAAACCATGCCTCTCTCCAATAGTATAAAGGTGTACACCGTCATGAATACCAATAATTTCCCCACTTTTATTTAAAACATTTCCATTATTTTTTGGAATGCTGTGAGACAAAAATTCATCAAGATCAACTTTACCCAAAAAACATAAACCCTGACTATCCTTCTTCTCACTTGTAAATAGTTTATATTTTTTTGCAATTTTTCTCACTTCATCTTTTTCTATGTCTCCAATTGGAAATAGCGTTTTTTCTAATTGTTCTTTTGGTACTGCCCAAAGAAAATAGCTTTGATCCTTATTCCCATCCTTCCCTTTCAAAAGCTGAGTATTCGAATTCTGGCCTGGATTCCTGCATTCGCGAGAATGACAAAAAACGCGAGCATAGTGTCCTGTTGCAATATAGTCAGCACCACGCTCCATCGCAAAATCAAAAAAAGTTCCAAACTTAACGTACTTATTACACATCACATCTGGGTTCGGTGTTCTTCCGGCTTTATATTCAGAAATCATATAATCTATAACATTCTTTTTATATGACTCTTCCGCATCACAAGTTAAAAAAGGAATACCTAAATGAGCAGCCACGCGCATAGCATCTCTACGTTCTTCTTTCCAATCACACTTAAGAAAATCCGGATACCAACCCTTTATGAAAACTCCAGTTACGAGAGCACCAGCTTCCAGCAAAAGACAGGTAGCAACAGAACTATCCACCCCACCAGAGAGCCCAACGTATATTCTTTTATTTTTGAGGTCCTGTTGTCTCACGAGTGTATTTATAACAATTTACAAGCCAAAAGGCAAAAGTCAAACTTTTAAGTCAAAACTTACAAAGTTTAATTCCAATTTTGACTTATAACTTTAACTTTTGACTTCATAGGTTTTGAATTTTGACTTATTTAAGGTATTTTTCTTTATTTTTTTTATGCTCTTCAAATGTCACTGAGTAATGCATCAAACCGTCTTTATCAGAAAGATAATACAAATATTCATTAGGGGTTGGAAACATCACTGAATTGATAGCCTCCATACCAGGGTTACTTATTGGAGTTGGTGGTAAACCTTTATTTACATATGTATTGTAAGGTGAATCAATCTTAAGGTCAGCTTTTGTAATTTCAGATGAGGGTTTACCATTAATATACATAAATGTCGTATCGACTTGAAGTAACATACCGATCTCTAATCTTCTCCATAAAATATCAGCGACAATTTTCCTATCTTTATCTTCCTTTGCTTCTCCTTCAATTATAGAGGCCATCGTAATTATTTCTTTTAAATCCTTTGATGTCTTCGACTTATCTAAATCTAAGTCTAAAATATGACGAGAGAAATTATCAGAAAGCATTTTAATTATATCGCCAGATGAAGATGTAAGCGGGAAAAAATATGTATCAGGGAAAAGATAACCTTCATTTGAGAGCAACTCTTTTTCAAGCTCTACTTTATCTAAATTTGAAAATTCAGAACCAAATAGATTCAGCATATCCCGACTCCTCATCCCTTCAATGATAGTGATCTTTTTTACAGGAACTCCATAATCAGCCTTTAATATCCGAATAGCAACTTTAAAGACATTGTCAGTCCCGTCAAACAAATAAGGCCCAGCTTTTATTGAATTCTCTCCACCAAAAAGAATCACAACAACTCTAAACATATCTTTTGAACGTATGATATTATTTCTTTCCAAAACTAGAGAAATCTGCATAAGCGAAAGACCGCTTGAGATATTTACATTATGTTCTGTTTTTACATCAGAAGGACCATTTGCAAAAAAAGCGAATAGAATAAGAGTAATAAATAAGAAAACAGAAATTAAAGTACAAATAATATGTACTTTAATGAATTCTTTTGCAAAAAAAATAATTTTAGAAATATATTCCATACTATATCGGCAAATTTGAAGGTGGTTCAGCTTTCTTTGAAAGAAGTCTTCCAAGAGTTGGCGTAAGAACAACAGTGCCTGGGAAGTGGAAAATCGTAGCGAGTTCTTCTGCATTCAAAATGCAGTGTTTTTCTTTATTTGGAGGAAAGAAATATGATCTCTTTTGATACGCATATAACAAATCTCTTTTTAATCTATTTTCTCTAATCTTATTCCAGTCCTGCCAAGGATAATCAAAGGATGTATTATTTTTAGGTTTAAAACTATTCAAAGTTGGAGAGTTGAAAGGTTTTAATAAAGACATAAGCATAGGAATGTTTGTCCCATTAAATAATTCCTTTGGAGCTAAATATATAGAACGCAGACCAATATCAAAACCTACTTTAGAAACACTGCGCTCGACAGCAGAAATTATTTCCATTTGGCCTTTTGTAAGATTTGGAAATCCCTCTGTTTCTTTTCCAGAAACAGGATCTTTAAACTTTGAAGTGTTATCACTTCTAATTTTTTTTACTATGGTATTGGCATTATCTTGCCAATTATCTTTATTTGCATTCCAGGTTTGAGGTTTCCACCAAATACGTTTTGAAGTATCTGGATCTTCTTTTTTGTGCGCACGACAAATTATCTGAAACCAAAACTGTTCACTTTTTCCAAGCTGACCAAGGAATTCCAAAACCTGAGAAATTGGATCAACTTTTTGTTCTTCCTTTGTCGCTGTCTCATGTAGACCATAATCAACATATGTTTTAATGGGATAAGGGTCGGCTTTAACAAGTGTATACTCAGTACCAAACATTGCTATATAACTTGGATCATAAACAGGTACCATTTTTGCATAATCAGACACAATACTAACTTCTGCACCTGGATATTGAGCATATATTTGAGATTCAATATGTTTTTGCCAAGTTCCACGAGTCCAAATAAAAAAATGAATGAATCCATCTAAGGAAACAATCTCTAATGAAAACCATGGTCGAGTTTTACCAAGAAAATTTCTATCATACCAAGTACTTTCACCACTTGTTTGCCAAACAGTATTTAAAAATAACTCCATTGCCACAGGGGATTTTGCAACTTCTTTTGGAACACGAATTTCTAATAAAACATATTTTTGAGCTGCAAAAAATTTTCTCCTATTATACCGAGCAAACATATCAAAACTAATATATCCCAAAAGAAAAGGTAGCCATAGCGGGGCTGAAAGCCAAGCATAGCTTAGAGATGTCAACAGAAGATCATTTGATCCGTTCATTGGGTATATTATAACTCAAATAAATTTAAAACAAAATTTATTTGAACATAACACGTAACATATAACATATAACAAAATACAAATACACAGATATACATAAAAAACCGCGCGAGCTCCTTCGTAGGATACTCACGCGGTCAAAATTTGGCTCAGCAATTTCGCAGGGTGATGTTTCAGAATCTGCATCAAAATATATTCAGCAGCTTCGTCTGAAGACATAGGACATCCTCGGTTACATAAAAGACTTCCTTCGCACGTAAGATTAATACATGCACTACCTTTGTGTTCAAGAACGCCCTCACGTTCGCTTGGACCAATCCAGGCTACATATAGCCGGCTAGACCCATCACCTGAAAAATCTTTAATTTCCCACATTAATCGATTTTCATTGTCAAAACTGGAAGCAAAACGCCGGTCGACAACGGTGATAATCGGCGAGAAAATAGCAAAAGCCGCTGAAATTAGTTCTTGCGAATAGTTGTGATGACCAGATATAACAATAGTATTTCTTCTCATGATTTAATTTAATTGTTTGGAGGTGAAGCTCAAATCAAAGTCAAATTGCTGACAGTATCAAAGAGCTATTACTTTTATATTATAGCACAGGTATGTAACCTTTGTCAAAGTTGGTTTGCATTCACCAAAAAGTTTTGTAAAAATTAGATTGCAAACTTGGACCTTCGCATTCGCAAGGATGACAATGCGGATGCGAGACTGGTGAGATTGGGATGGGACCCAATCGCAAGGACGGAAGCCGACGGGCTGAGTCGTGATCAGAAGATTTTTCAGCAGAAAAATACTTGTGATTCCGGACTGAATCCGGAATGACAATGCTGGAGCGATAATGACAACACAGAGATACAAACAAAAAAATACCACTCTCGTTGAGTGGTATTTTTTTGTATTTGCATTCAAGTCTACGTTAGTCTGCGTCCAGTCTGCGTTAGTCTGCGAGAACGTACTCGTCCTACTATTTAGAAGTTGCGTATCTTCCCTCTTTATCTTTCTTGAAATGCTTTGTATTTTGAAGATTGACTAGAATTGTATTTTCTTTCACATATCTTTCTTTCAAAACTCTATCAATAATATCTTTTTTTGATAGTGGACCGTGTTTTTCCAAAATTCCCTTAATCACATCACGTACGATACCTGTAAGATATCCCCATTCTGATAGTGCATAAAGTCCTCGTCCAACTAAAACAAATCGTGAATCTTTGATAAGTTCATTATGAGTCGTTGCAACGTGAGCCTTCTTTCCAAACACTCTAGTGATCGCTTTTGCAACTTCTCGGAAGTGAATAGGTGAACCGTGCTTACGGATTACCAAGTATGCATAATCTCTGATACCTTTTGCTCGAATACTTGTTGATTCTGCTCTACCCCATTCTCCAAGAGGATTTTTGTCTATTAGTTTAGACATTGAAAGCCATCGCTTTAGAATTTCTTCCTTCTTATATTCTTCATTTACCTCTTTTACATGTTCTAGAAAAGCTGTGATCATTTCGCCTTCAGGAAGAATTTCATCATCCTTAAGTCCTTTGTAAAGTTTCTTTAAAGCATCATGTACATTCACGGAAAGTTTCTCGTCTACATTCCATCGGTGCTGAAACTCATCATCTTCTTTATCCTTTTTAAAGGATTCTCCAATAACAAGTAAAAAGTGTATGTAATTCTGAGTACTTTTATCTTTTGCAATAGAAGCTAACAATTCCACTTCAGGAACGATACCTCCCATCTTTACTATATATTGTTCAAGTTCATCAAAAATTCCTTGTTCTTTTTTATAGAACTCAGACTTACGAATAACGTTAATTGCATAACTTTCAATTTGACGTACTCGTTCTCGTGTAATTTTATATGTCTTACCGATAGACTCAAGAGTCATTTTGTGAGCGTCTTCACCAAGACCATATCTACCAATAATGACATCTTTTGCGCGTGGAGGTAAAGCTGTTAAAAGCCTCTTGACCACTTGTTTTGGTTTAAATGTGATTGAATTCATAAAATATTTATATTTACACCTTATCACTTATTTATATATACGTCAAGAGCCTATCTTGACAACGATGTTAATAAGTCTACCGGGCACAAAAACTACCTTGATAATTTCACCAACCTCCAGCCATTTTGATACAGATTCAGAGTTTTTTGCCAATTCTAAGGCCTCCCCCTCTTTAATATCACCCGAGACAACCAACTCCCCACGCACTTTACCATTTACCTGAACCATAAGCTTTATGGTGTCATTTACGAGCTTTTTAGGATCATATTTAGGCCAACCAGAATCTTGAATAATCTTTTTATTCCCAAGCAAACTCCAGATTTCCTCAGTAACATGTGAAGCAAACGGGTAAAGAATTTGTATAAATTTTTCAAAATCTTCTTTATAAACAAATTCCGATTTTTCCATTTCGTTTAAACATATCATCATCGCTGAAATCGCAGTGTTAAAATTAAACGATTCAATATCTTCACCAACTTTTTTTATTGTTTTATGAAGAGTGTTTTCGTATTTACCCTGTAAAATTTTTGCCATCCGACTCCCCCCTGAATCATTCGTACCCGAATGATTCAATGACAAAAAGTTTGAAGGGAGGTTATTTTTATCAACAACTTTATATTGAAGCTTCCACACTTTTTCTATAAATCTTCTCGAGCCAATAATTCCATCTGTAGACCAAGGAAGCTGTGAATCAAATGGACCAATAAACATTTCAAAAACACGAAGTGTATCAGCGCCATAAGTTTTTACAACATCATCAGGATTCACAACGTTTCCCCACCTCTTAGACATTTTTCTATGATCAGCTCCAAGTATCATTCCTTGGTTTCGAAGAACTTTAAAAGGTTCTTCATTTGGAACGATTTTTAAGTCGTGTAAAAACTTATTCCAAAAACGTGAGTAAAGAAGGTGTCCAGTAGCATGCTCAGCACCTCCAACATACATATCCACTTGTCCCCAATATTCCAAAGCCTTCTCGCTGGCTAAATATTTTTTATTTTGAGGATCCATATACCGTAAGAAGTACCACGATGATCCCGCCCAACCTGGCATTGTATTTGTTTCATATCCAGCCTTCACCCAACTTTTCACACTAGAAAGTGGTGACTCTGCATTTCCTGTTGGTGCATATGATTTAACATTTGGCAATTCGAGCGGTAAATCTTTTTCTTTCAATGATTTTATTGTGCCATCTTTTTCATGAATTAAAGGAATCGGTTCACCCCAATATCTCTGTCTCGCAAAAACAGCATCCCGCATTTTATATTTTGTAACAAATTTTCCACCAACAGCTTTCGTAATTTCCTTTCGAGCTTCTTCAGATGAAAGTCCGTCGAATTTTCCAGAGTTAATTAAGACCCCATCATCTATACTTACAAAATTTTCAGACTGAATTCTTTTCCACAAAACAGAATCTATAATCCCCTCCTCTACAGTATCTTTTATCTTTAATTCTTCCACCCAACCAAATGAATGTTTTGTTTTTTCATCCTCAACCACCTCCTTCTGTTCACTATCAATTAATTGAAAACACAAACCCTGCTGAATGTCCTCTCTGTTTTGATTTTTATGTGGAGCATAAAATTTTACCTTAAACGGTGAACCTATTTCTCTTATAAATTTTAAATTCATATAACCAGTCTCTTCTTCCACCTCCCTTTTTGCTGATTCTATAAGATCTTCATCGTTTTCAACCCCACCACTTATAAATGTATTCCAATTGTGGTCCTTCCAATTTAATATCAAATATTTATCTTCACTCCAGTGTTTTACCACAGCTCTTATCACACTTCTTTTTACAATAGGCTCGTTTGGTCTAAATTTGAGCGCTCCACTGTTGTGTACCTTATCTTCAGCAATAACATGTTTAATCTCCAACCTGTACTTCTTCGCAAAAGCAAAATCTCTATCGTCATGAGCAGGCACAGCCATCACAGCCCCCGTACCGTATGAAGCCAAAACATAATCGGCAATCCACACTGGTACTTCTTCGCCATTTGCTGGGTTGATTGCTGTCACACCTTTAAGTGCCACCCCTGTCTTTTCCTTATTCTCTGCAGTACGATCTTCTGCTGTTTTATTTTTTACTTCTTCAATATATTTTTCAACCTCCTTTTTATTCGAAACAGAATCTAAAAGTTTTTTTACAAGCTCGTGCTCAGGAGCAATCACTACATAGGTAACACCAAATAAAGTATCGACTCTAGTGGTAAATACTTCGATGCTCAAGCCCTCTCTCGCATTGTCATCCTCGCGAATGCGGGGATCCAGGTTCGAATTTTCAGACTGGATTCCAGCCTCCGCTGGAATGACAGAGGAGAGATTGACTCTTCGGATTTCGAATTTCACTTGTACTCCCTCAGATCGCCCTATCCAATTTTTCTGAATCTCTTTAATATGTGAAGGCCAATCAATAGTATCTAATCCACTTATTAATCTATCTGCATATGCAGTAATTCTCAAAAACCACTGTCTTAAAGATTTCTTTTCCACAAGATGACCTCCACGCTCTGAAACCTGTGTCCCGTTTGGACCATCAACAATTTCATCGTTGGCAAGTACAGTACCAAGCTCTGGACACCAATTTACTTCACTTTCACCTTCGTAAGCCAATCGATATTTCATAAGTAAATTATGTTTTTCTAATTCACTCATTTTCTTCCATTCACTTCCTGTAACTATTTTTGTATCGGCACCACAAACAGCATTAACTTTTCCATTTCCGCTTTTTTCTAAAATTTTAACAAGATCGTCAATTGATTCAGCTCTATCTTTAGCTTTGTTATACCAAGAACCGTACAGCTTAAGAAAAATTGATTGTGTCCACTTATAATATTCAGGACGATGTGTGGCAACTTGCCTACTCCAATCGTATCCAAAACCTATAATATCTAATTGTTTTCGATACTGCTTCACGAGTTGATCGGTAAATACCTTTGGATTATTCCCCGTCTTAATAGCATATTGTTCTGCAGGCAGACCAAAGGAATCAAAACCCATAGGATGAAGAACATTAAAGCCCTTAGTACGCATAAGACGAGCATACACATCATTGGCAATATAGCCCCTAGGATGCCCCACATGAAGCCCCGCACCAGATGGGTACGGAAACATGCTTAATGCATATTTTTTGGGCTTTTTGCTTCCTGTAACGGCTTTAAAAGCCCCTTTCTTTTCCCATTCTTTTTGCCATTTTGATTCTATTTTTTTATGGTCGTATACCTTAGGAGCTGACTTCATCTTTAGATTTTATATTAAACTTTTTAACAGCAACCCAAACAAGCACCGCGAGGGCAACTCCCAAAATTAATACCTTAATCAAATCATCAGCTCTTGCCCAATAACGCATAGAAGCAATCACAAAATCAAGTACAGCACCTATTGAAAGCGAAATAGACAAGATATCAATTTTCATAAACATAAGACTTAGAACAAATGTAATAACACCTAGAACAACAAGGACAATGAATACATTTCTATCATATGTCTTACTTGCCTCTTGATACTTTTGATTACAAGTAAATGATTGATCGCAGTAACCTATCTGTTGATTATTTGTATTAGGAACAGTTATTTTCCCAGCCTCAATCATTTTAGGATTTGCATCTACAGGATATTGAGTCCATGCACCTCCTTCTGTAATACATTTCTCTTGTGTATCAGGAGTAATATTGATTTGTTTTTGAGGACAAAAAGTATTGTAATCTGGAGCAGAAAAAACTAAAGAAAGTGTATAGTTATAGAATAGATTTAAAACAATCACTATACCAATTATGAGTGACCATCTTAAAATTTGAGCTGACCTTGAGACAGATGATGTTTCCATTTAAGTTAAAAGTTAAGGATAATCCTTAATATTACACGAAATCTCGTATAAATTCAAACACGTAAATTACACAGGTTTAAAAACAAAAAAAGATAGTCGAAAATAATTTTTAATTTTTTCCAAAAACTAATTCCATCATTTCCTTAAACTCTACCAATAAAATTCTATTTTCTAATCTTCTTTCCATAACCTCATACACAGTATCATAAAACCATTTTGATTCTTTAAGTGGTCTGAAATTTACTCCGAACTGATTGATACCTGTTTCTAAAAAACTTTCATGAAGAGAAGCTAGGTTGTGAATCTTATCAGCCGTTGCCACCATCAAAGACTCTTGCGATGAATTTTCAAAAACTTCAATATATTTTTCTTTTCTCTCTTGCCAAGGTAAATCTTTGATTTCAGTTACTTCATTAACAATTTTGGCGGTGCGTTCACCAAAATCTCGAACAATATCGTTATAGCTATAGCCTACAGTGTCTTCAAGTACATCATGTAAAAGCCCAGCAACAACAACATCTTCATCTTTTGTTTGTTCAGCTAAAATCCAAGCAACAGAAAAAGGATGTACGATATATGGCAAATCACTTGTTTTCCTCTCTTGATTACGATGTTGATTTGTCGCAATATAAATTGCTTTCTGAATTTTTGGATTAAGAAGCATGACTATCTAGACTCTGTTGTTACACCATCAAATTCTGCTTCATTTTTCATTGCATCAGCTTTTGTTGCTCTAACTATCTGATCTTTATGATGGGCTGGTGAATATATAGTATATAGTTTCAAAGGTTTAATTTCGGAAGTATTTATAACATTATGCTCTGCTCCGGCTGGTACAACTACAGCATCCCCATCTTTAACGTCATATTCATTTCCATCAATAAAAACCTTTCCTTCACCAGATTCGAATCTAAAAAATTGATCATTCTCTTCGTGAACTTCAAGGCCTATATCCTCAAGAGGAAGAAGGCTCATAAGCACTAATTGACTATGAGTACTCGTGTAAAGCACTTTGCGAAAATTATTATTTTCAATTGTTAATTTTTCAATATTGTCTTTGTAGCCTTTCATTTTTATCTCGACACCAATCCACGAATGAGTGCGGATGACACGAATTGAATTCTGGACTATGCATTGTCATCCTTGCGTATGCGAGGATCCATGGATTCCCGCGTTCACAAGAATGACAGAAATACGCACTTCGTATCCAGTTCGTGTAATCGTCTAATTACTCGTATGTTTATGCCGTGTTATTTTAATATTATAATTATACCAGATATACAAGAAAAAACAGACTAAATTTTAATATAGTCTGTTTTTTCTTTTTAATACGATATAAACAAATTATTTCTTCTTACCTATCTTTGCAGCTTTTGCAGAGATTCGCGCATGTTTTGCAGCGAGCCTCTTTGGTGTCTTTTTAGAACGAGATTTCTTGTTTTTAATATCTTGACTTAATCTTTTTGCCATATAAAAACATTATACACTAAATTCTAAAATTTGGAAGAAATTTTAGAATGGATTTATGATTCATGATTTATGATTCAAGAAGAATTCCCCAAATACTCATTTTTCATAAATGAAAAAAGCTCAGAACCTGTCTGAGCTACTACTTGCCTAGAAACTATTCCACCATGGATTAATCCCACACCTCTCGAACTCATCCATACGAGATTCCATTTGACGCTTCAATCTGTTTCTTTCATTACCCTCTGTGATAATGGACTCTTTTTTTATTACTTCCAAAGAGACCTTCCTTCGCAAACTTTTTCTGAAACATATTTCACAAAATTTTTTCAGATAAATAGAAATATTTGCAGGATGTTTATATAGAAAGCCTTTCTTTTCGGCTTCTTCCTCGTACCATCTGCAAAGCTCTTCAAGTGAAAGCAAAGTGAACTCGACATTAGATAATACAGACAGCTCAGCAAAAGGTAATTCATATTGAACCCACTTCTGTTGTTTACGAGGATTTTGCCTCTCTCTCCACTCTCTGGCTCGAACATGTCTGTCTACACGATATTTAACCTCCCCAAATACATCTGCGACAATATCACAGTTAACCCAATCCGTTGGAAATAAATCCATGAATCCTTCAATGAGTGTAGCCTGATAGCTTCTACGCGCTGAAATTCCACCACTATCATAGTGACACCAAAGTCTGTTAACTAGGAGCCGAAACAGAACCTCACTATTTAAACAATACAAAGGTCGTTTTCTCATTTTCTAAAATCCTTTCTTTTTTTTATCTTTAGCTTTTCTAAATGCATATTATAGCCATTCTAAATATGAGTCAAATACTTAATTTTGTTTCTTTGTGTTAATATGCTCTCTATGAAAGAAATTTGGGATGTAGCTGTAATAGGTGGTGGACCGGCAGGAATGATGTCTGCGGGGCGTTCTGCTGAATTAGGTGCTAAAGTAATTCTCATAGAAAAAAATGAAAGTCTTGGAAAAAAACTCTTGATAACAGGAGGAGGTAGATGCAATGTCACGAACGCCGAATTCAACACTCGAGCGCTATTAGAAAAATTTAAAGAAAATGGAAAATTTCTTTTTTCTGCTTTTTCACAATACTCATCAAAAGAAACTTTAGATTTCTTCAATTCTAAAGGAATGCCAACAAAGATCGAAAACGAAAAGAGAGCTTTCCCTGAAAGTAATTCATCTACTTCTGTACTCAACGTACTCCTCTCATACATGAAAGAAGGTGGCGTAGAAATACTAACCAACTCCCCCGTTTCCTCTGTCAATGTCGACACTTCTGTCATCCTTGCGAATGCGAGAATTCATGGATCCCCGATCAAGTCGGGAATGACAAAAGACAACAACGCTGACATTAGTAATCAAAATATAATATCTTCAATCACCCTTGAAAACGGAAAAGAAATTTTTGCAAAAAATTTTATCCTTGCTACTGGAGGAAAAGCCTACCCAAAGACAGGTTCAACTGGTGACGGCTTTGTTTGGCTTAAAAAGCTCGGTCACACTATTATCAAACCGGACTCCGCACTTGTTCCGCTAAACATAAAAGATGAATGGGCAAAAGAACTCCAAGGACTTGCCTTGGACAATATCAAAATAAGCATCATTCAGGATGACAAAAAAATAGAAGCGAAACCTGGAAAAATATTATTTACTCATTTTGGCGTCAGTGGTCCAACTATTTTAAATATGAGCAGAAAAATAAATGAATTAATGCCAAACGGAGATGTTTTCATATCACTAGACCTTCTACCAAAATTTGATTTTTCGACTTTGAATACAGAACTACAGAAAATATTTAAAAAGCACACAAATAAAATATTCAAAAATGCAATCCTAGATTTGATTCCATCTGGACTTGTACCGATTATTATAAAAAAGTCTGACATAGGAGGAGATACATTCTGCCACAGTATTACAAGAGATGAACGAATAAAACTCATGCATGTTTTGAAGGACATAAGAATGCAAATAGAAAGTTTATTAAGCCCCGAAAACGCAATTGTTTCCTCAGGTGGTGTAGAACTCAAAGAAGTTGATTTCAAAACTATGCAATCAAAGCTTTTTTCAAATCTGTACCTTACAGGGGACATACTAAATATAAACCGCCCATCTGGTGGTTACAGTTTACAAATATGTTGGACCACAGGATTTGTTGCAGGAACAAATGCTTCAAAATAATTTCAACTTATCTTCTCTTTTAAGTTTTTTAACCGCACATTCTCTTTTTAGAGCCTCACCTTTTGTCTCAAAAGATTCAGAATATTTTAGAGTGACAGGTCGGCGGATCTTAGTGTAATGAGCACCAGTTTTAGAATTATTATGTGTATGTAATCTTTTTTGAATATCATTTGTAGAGCCTACATAAAGGGTTTTATCGGCACATTCGAGAATATAAATGTAGTACATTGTAGATATTGAAATTATTATAATTTTTCGGGCTATAAACCATTGATTCGATCTATCGAATCAATGGTATTGTGTATGATACTATTGATTAATTTATATACTTATTATTTATAAGAAATGCGTAAAAATCAATTAATTGTTCATAGCGGAATGTATTCATTCCTATAGATTCAGCAGAAAGAATATTCTCCTTTGTATCATCGATGAATATAACTTCTTCTGGTTTAATTTCCATTATTTTAAGACAGTGTTTAAAGGCTTCCGGATCTGGTTTTAACAAACCTGTTTCAGAAGAAATAGATATATAATCAAAATATTTTTCTAAAGGAAAATTTTGTTTCTTAAAACGCTCACGAACCGATTCAGAATCTGCATTTGAAAGAATTGCAATTTTGTAATTATTTTTTAGCTTTTCAATTAATGAAAATATTTCGAAATCAACCTTTCCGTCTTCAAGACCACAAAGGACACCGAATATATCGAATAGGAAAACCTCTGTTTTTGCATTTTTTAATTCTTTCACCATAAACAGATTATACTAGAATACCAAGTCTCCGGCTAACTTTTTCTTATTCGCTTATTCGCCTATTCGCACGAATAAGTCCCTGGAACCCTTCGTACGAATTAGCACATAAGATACACAATGGCAGCAAATTTAAAACTGCATGTAAAATAAATGTACCGGCCGGTACATTTATTTTACATTCATTATTCTCCACTTTCATATTCACAAGAGTGAAGAATTATTTCTCTAGGTCTAGCGTTTCATCAATTCGAATTTTTTGTACGAAATCGGGGACGTGGGAAACGAGTATCATTGCTCCCTCGTATTTATTTAAAGCCTCTGCAATAATCGGAATATGACGAAAGTTTATATGGTTTGTTGGCTCATCTAAAATCAAAAGTCCAGGTCTCTGAAGTACAAGTCTAGCAAAAGCCACAAGCCCCTTCTGCCCCTCAGAAAGCGCGCCAATTTTTGTATAAATCATTTCTTTGGTAATAAGAAAACCAGCGGCAGTTGCGCGCATTGTCTCTTCTATTTTTTTATCCATAACAGACATTAATGAATCATATACAGTATCCTCAAAATTAAGTGTTGAGAAGTCTTGTCTATAATATCCAACTCTCACACCTGAAGTAATTTCTGAGCTTTTATCACCGCTTGTAGCAAGACGTTCAAGCAGAGTTGTTTTACCAATACCATTTGGACCTTTCAAAAGTAAATGTTGCTTTTTCTTCATTACCACATCCGCTTTTCTTTGTATAAGCTTATGTGTCTTTGGGCTAATTATTCCGAATTCAGAAATACTAATTATCTTACCAATCAACTCAGGTTGCGAAGGAATAACAAAAGGACGAATGGTTTTATCTTCACGTCGAACATCAACCATTTCATCTTCAAGTTCCTCAGCTTTATCACGCATTCTTCGAGCCACCATTCTCATTTGACCTCCTTTATTTGCAAAGAAGTTTGCCTTATCTTTATTTTCCTGAATTTCTTTTGCTAACTGAGCATTCTTTCGATTCTCTTTTTCAAGTCGAATAGCAATCTGTTCAGCTACATCAAAATAGTTACCAACATACTGTTCAAGTTTTTTTGTATATATATCCAAATAAAGCACGCCATCAGTAAATTTGTTCAAAAATTCTGCCTCATGAGAAATCACAAGAACAGTTTTCCCGTAGCCTATCAAAAACTCAGTCAGATGATCAATGCCAGCCTTGTCTAAATTATTTGTTGGCTCATCAAGAAGCAATATGTCTGGATCTTGAATTAAAGCCGAGGCAAGAAGAATTCTTGCTTGTTGACCGCCAGAAAAAGTATCGACAATTCTGTCATGAAGTTTTTCATGACCTTTTAAGTTCACGACTTCGAGTACCTCATCAATTTTTTTATCGATATCGTATATCTTTCCAGCATCTTTCCTTAGTCCTGCTTTTACAGAATCGTCAAAACCTTTTTCAAAAAATTCTCTCAAAGTTAGATTGAGTTCTACACGTGGTATTACCTGTCGAGAAATAGCAATTGTAACTCCAGGAGTAACAAACAAATCTCCACTCTCTAGTTTCAAAGCGCCAGTTATAAGACCAAATATTGTCGTTTTACCAGCACCGTTTTGACCCATAATAGTAATTTTTGACCCTCGACGCACAGAACAATCCACTTCATTTAGAATTGGTTTATTATGCCCATATTCGAAGGACGCCTTTTGAAATCTTAAGATTGTGTCTGTGTTGGCCAAATTAGTGTAAAATTAAAAATGTAAAATGTAAAAATGACTAAAAAATAATAAGCGAAGCGATTATATTTTTGTCATCCCAGAAATCCGACTCGAGAGGATTATCTGGGATCCAAACCAATTCTAATCCTTCAGACTGGATTCCGGACTAAATCCGGAACGACAAACAACAATTTACCCCATATTATAAAGCTGAATTAAGCTTGACTTAATTCAGCTTTATATATTTAAAAAATTATTTCTTTCCTTTCTTTGCAGATTTTGCAACAACCTTTACAGGTTTCTTTGTTGCTACGGCTTTAGCAACTGCAACAACTTTTTTAGAAGCTGGTACTACTATTGCTTTCTTAACTACGGCTGAAAGTGCTTTAACATCCACTTTGTTTTCTGGAGTCTTTTTTATTTCAACTGAATCACCTCTTTTTAAAAGTTCCATAATCTTATCAAGCTTATTGTTTACATTTTCAATTTGCTTCTTAAGATCTGAAACTAAAGTATTATCAACTTGAGGTCGTGGGGCTCGATCGAATGATGGAGTTCTACTTGCAAAACTATTTGTTGCACCTCGTGGTCGTTCATCTCGTCTATCACCTCCTCCGTCGTTCCGTCGTGGATGATCTGAACCATCTTCCTTGTGTTTTGAAAAACAGTAAGAACAGTACACGGGCTTATCGCCAGATGGACGAAAAGGAACTTCACAAGTCTTTTGACACTCAGCACAAGTTGCACTAAACATCTGTGACTCTCTAAAATCTCGGTTACCAGGACGAGCACTTGATCGTCCACCACCAAATGATGAACCTCGTGAATCTCCACCTCTAAAACCTCCTCCACTTCTAGCACCTCCACCAAAACTACTTCCTCCTCGCTTTTTGAAATCTCCCATAAATATTATTTTTATTTTTTTATTATTATTTAAACTTTGAGTCCCAGACTCATGAAAACCGAATTTTTAGAGGTCGAATCTCTCCTAAAACTGTTCACTTAAGTATAACACATAATTTATAAAAAAGAAAGGGGTAAAAAAATACACACCCTAAAATTTTAAAAAACCTTGTTTTATAGAGCTATATAGACACGAATCAAATATTTGACATTATTTTATTATGATATAACATATTTCAGGAAGTGAGCTCTGAGGGGGGCTTGTGCTATTTGTCCGCCTCCGACTGAGGGGAATGAGGTGAATAAAAGCACCCACAAAGGGGTCCGGCCGACGCAAACAAAATTGCGAAGCTGGACCCCAAATCTTTTTCATACTATCTTAATAAATCTTAAAATATCAAATCCTCTATAACTCTTTCTATAAAAATGTTATTTAAGATACCGGGAACACATTCTCTCCATTAATTATTCCGTGCTATACTCAACTCTAATGAAACCAAAAGCTAAAAAAATTCCAGCAAAAAAACCTCAATCAAAGACTGAGGTCAATACTCCTCTTTATCCAATGCGAATCAACAAATATCTCGCATTGAAAAATTATGCTACACGCCGAGGTGCGGATGAGCTTGTTGAAAGAGGGCAAGTTTTCATAAATGACGCACGCGCAGTACTTGGTGATAAAGTAAATGAAGGTGACCACGTAGAGGTTCACCAGAGAGGAAAAGCGAAAGAATATATTTATCTTGCATACAATAAACCTCGTGGAATCATCACCCACTCCCCACAACACGGAGAGAAAGAAGCTAAAGATGATATTCCAATCCGTGATGTATTCCCTGTTGGCAGACTCGATAAAGATTCTACTGGCCTTCTCATCCTCACAAATGATGGACGTGTCACCGACAGACTTTTAAACCCAAAACATGCTCACGATAAAGAATATATAGTAAGCACAAAAAATCCCCTCCGTTCTAGCTTCAAAGCAAAAATGGAAGTTGGAGTAAATATTGAAGGCGAAATGACAAAACCTTGTAAAGTAGATATCATAAATGAAAATACTTTTAGAATAACTCTAAGCGAAGGCAAGAAACATCAAATTCGAAGAATGTGCGTTGCTCTCTTTCAAGAAGTAGATACATTGAAACGAGTTAGAATCATGAATATTATTTTAGGAAAAACAGCTGAAGGTAGTTATCGTAAAATCGAAGGAGCAGAATTAAATGTCTTTTTGAAAGATCTGGGACTGGTGAAGTAGTTGGTAGTCGTCAGTACTTAGTCCTTAGTTGTTAGTCTGTAGGAACGCAAAGAAAAACTCCGCACCTAGATTGGGACGGAGTTGCTGTTGAATATCTGGGTCGATTTTTTTGTGCTTTTAAACTCACACCTTCTCATACCACAATCCCCAAAAACATAAGTGTAAAAATCGGATTCGTAAAGTTTTGGAGTGTAATAAGGGTAAACATGAGATCGGCGGGAAATAAAGAACGAACCTTCCCATTTCTTGATTTCAAATAATTTCATCCTCAAACCCCAGACTCTGATTTTTACATAAATCTTCTTAAAGCTAAGACGTCTCTTTTCACCATCATCAAGAAAAATAATCTGCAATCGATTCAGGTACTCAGCAACAAAAGCAAGATTGTTTTCTTCCTCCTCTTTAATCCAAGTACCCAATTCCTGCATCTTGATTCGAATTTGCTTCGTCCAAGCTTCGAAGAATGTTCCCGGTTTGAAAGGACCCCTATTTTCCAAATCATTGAAAAACACTGATATCTTACTCTTTTTTGGTTTTTCTTTCTTCTGAGTCTCTGAAGTTTTTTTGTGGCGCCGACCCTTAGTCGCCACAAAGTTTACAACCGTATGACGTATTGGATTGTACGTTTTCATCTTCCGCAAATCTATCACAGTACTCTTTCTTAATCAAACAACAAAAAACTCCCGATAACTCGGGAGTTTTTTGTTGTAAAAAAGATTACGCTGCAACTTCTGCTTCAGGAGCTTCTTCTGCTTCCTCAACTTCTGTTGGAGTTTCTTCTGTTTCTTCTACTTCTGCAACTGGGGCTGTTTCTTCAACAACTTCTTCAGCTACTGCTGTTTTATCATCGATGTTTGTATCTGTCATAATATTTATATTAGTTAGATCTATTAAAAACCACTCACGGAGTATACTACATATATTCGATATGTCCTAATTAGCTTATTTTTAAAGGGTAAAAATAAGCTTTTCTTTTAGGTTTAGTCTTGGGATTAATACCTCAAAGAAAACCTATTATTATCCAAAAAAAGCAATAAACATTGCCAATACAGCTGCTGCCATTAAGAAAAACGTTAACCAAACAAGAGTATTGGAGAGCTTACTGCTTTTATATTCACCCATAATTTTTTCATTTGAAGCAATTTTTGCAATAAGGAATATTAACGGCACAGCAATCACTCCGTTGATTACAGCTGTAATCACCAAAGCCTGCACGGGATCAATACCAATGAAATTAATCATCAATCCCACAAGAGTAGCGACGGTAATAACTCCATAAAATCCATGTGCCCTCTTAAATTTTTGATTCAATCCTTCACGCCAAGAAAATGCCTCGGATATTGCATACGAAGCAGAAGCTGATAAAACAGGAACAGCTAAAAGTCCGAGACCAATAACACCAATTGCAAAAATTGCCTTAGCTAAAAATCCAGCATAAGGAAATGTTTGAACAAGTGGTTCAAGTGCACGAGCTGCATCAGCAGCTGTATTAATACTAGTAACACCATTTTTGTGAAGCACTGTTGCTGCTACCACAATAATACACCAAGTTGCAACTTGAGAAGAAATCATTCCGAGAGCGTTATCAAACCGTATTGATTTCATAAATGATTTTGTTACATGTGGCTTACCATTATGAATCATATTTTTCCTACGCTCTTCTTCCACCTCCTCTGAAGCTTCCCAAAAAAACATATAAGGAGAAATGGTAGTACCAAGAACTCCTGTGATAATAAAGAGAAAAGCGAAAGTAAATTCAAAATGTGG